>NZ_JAFZKX010000047.1 GCF_017551775.1 Fibrobacter sp.
AGGCGCTTGCCGGCCTTCACGGCCTTGTAGAGCATCTCGCTCACGTCGGTGACGAACGGCTTGATCTTCTGGCCGAGTTCGAGGTAGTCCTTGATGACCACTTCGGGGTCAATCGCCGGAACGTCGTACATGACGGTAAATTCTTCGTTATGGACCTTCGCCATAGCCTCGACACGGGGGCGCAGTTCGCGTTCGTCCATGAGGTCACCCACGCGCACGCCGATGCGGTTCACCTTGTCGCTATAGCAGGGACCGATACCGCGGCCCGTAGTACCGATAGCAGCCTTGCCCGCCTTCTTTTCCTTCGCCTTGTCGAGCGTGGAGTGGTACGGGAGCACCACGTGGGCGTTGTTCGCGATGAACAGGCGGCCTTCGGGATTGATTCCCTTCGTGTGGAGGTCGGCAATCTCGGCGAGCGTCTGGATGGGGTCGAGAACGACACCGTTACCGATGACGCAAATCTTGTCCTGGTGCATGATGCCCGAGGGAATCAGGTGGAACACGAACTTCTGGTCGCCCACCTCGACAGTGTGGCCCGCGTTCGCGCCGCCCTGGAAACGCACGATGTAGTCCGCATCGAGCGTCAAGAAATCCACAACCTTCGCCTTTCCTTCATCGCCCCACTGGGAGCCGATTACAACACGATTTGCCATATATCCTTCATTTTTGTGACCTGGAGCACAGCCTTGGCGGGCCGCCCGCGGGTCGATTGCTGTTTAAACACGAAATTGCAACGCGGGGAACTTCCCCGCGCCCTTTTTCGTCATAAAAATAAAAAAAAGGCCGGCAATTGGGCAGACCTGGCCCCCTATAGCGCGGAAAAACCACCTGTAAGCCGCCAAAAAAGCCAAAAATGCATCAAAAAAGCACATCGAGTCCTATAATTGACCATTTTCCGCAGTCCAACGCCCCCATCAATGCCCATTGCCGCCCTTCATGCGCCTTTTTACATACCAATGCCCCAAAAAAATTTAATTAGTATGTAATCCTCAAGTTCTTTTTTCCGACCTTACATACTAATACCTTCGCAATCGCACTTTAGTATGTAAAAAAGGTCCAAATTGCAAGCAAGACAACCGGAAATCAGACCAAAGCGGACGCAATTCGTCCTTTTTCGGCCCTTTTTCTCTCTTTCAGTTGCATTTTTTACATACCAACCATCATCAACCGCCCATTTAGTATGTAAGCCCCGCCAAAAGCAGCCTTCCAAGCCATCATACACAACACTGTAGCCTCCCCCAGACGTCTAAAACTTGTTTTTTCACCGCACACTTCGTATATTAGTGACACATAAGCGTTGATATAGACCGCTAAAGCGGCGTATCAGCGCTTTTTTTTGTTCCACACCAAAACAGGAAAGCGAATGCAGGCAAACCAGCTCCTTCAAATCGCAAACGAGCAAATTCAGCAACTAACCGCACTAAGGGCAAAGCTCTCCAAAACAAAACAACCCACAGGAAGATTACGGGTCATAACCAATCACGGCCGACCTCAGTATTATCTCGTCACAGAGAAGGGCAGCACAAACGGAACATTCCTCCCCCGAAAAGAAATCCGCAAAGCGATGGCAATTGCCCAACGCGACTACAACAAAGCCGCGGCGGACATACTGAAAATAGAGATTGCCGCACTCACTAGCCTTCTTGCCGACTACCGCCCAAACGAACTGGACGAAGCCTACACACAGCTGCATCCTGGACGCCGCGCCCTTGTAACGCCCATCCGCGAACCCGACGAAGAATTTATCGCAACATGGCAGCACCTTCCCTACACCGGCAAGCCTTTCGAAATCAACGCCCCGGAATTTTTCACAAGCACAGGCGTGCGCGTTCGCTCCAAATCCGAAGTCATCATCGCGGAAGCGCTCTATCGCGCAGGTATCTCATTCCGCTACGAATATCCCATAAGCGTCAAGGGTTGGGGAACGCTTTACCCCGACTTTACTTGCCTCAACACGACCTCACGCGAAGAAATCATCTGGGAGCACTTCGGACTCATGGGTGACCCGGACTACACCGAAAATGCCATTCAGAAAATTTCGCACTACGCTGCCAGCGGCTACATCCTCGGCAAGAACCTTATCGTCACCTTTGAAAGTGGCAATACCCCGCTATCTGTCAAGCAAGTACAAGCCTATATCAAGGCTTTTTTCAAACAGAACGTCTCCCGCCAACAGAATTAAACTATAATTCTCATATTCGCATACAAAGGGTCCCATTATGGAATATACAAGATTAATCGCAGTTTTCATTGACTTCTTAATTGCAGCATGCATCAACACGATTCCATTCACTTTGCTGGTCATGTTGCCGATGGTCCAAACAAACGGGCAAATGGAATCCCCGGAGCTAATGGGCAGAGCGCTTATCGCCTCGCTGATCGCAATGCTGTATCTCGTATTCCGCGATATTCCAAGCGGCGGCAGCATCGGTAAAAAAGTGATGAAACTGAAAGTCGTCGACGCCGAAACACAGGGCCCCGTTTCTATCGGGAGGAGAATCCTCCGGAACGTAACGTGGCTGTTAAGCTGGATTGAAATTTTCGCATACCTGATTACAAAGAAAAGGATCGGCGACAGAATCGCGAAGACCGATGTTATTGAGATACCGTAGCAAAGCGCATCGAAATGACCCAGATTTTCAACCTCGGAAGCCGCATCGTCAACAACTACCTGATTTCCACGGAAGTCGGATACATTCTCATTGACACCGGTTACGAAGGCGGCTTCAGGCGTTTTACAAACAAACTAAAACAACGCCGCATAAATCCAAAAGACATCCGGTACGTTTTCCTCACGCATGCGCATGACGACCATGCCGGATTCTTGAACGAGATCCTCGCCGCCACGGACGCGAAGGTCATATTGCACCCCAAAGCCATCGAGCGGCTCAAAAAAGGCCAGAATTCATTTGAAGGCGGATGTTCCAGCCGGCTTGCGTTCCTGTTCTGCAAAATTCTTACGCTCTGCGGCAAAGGCGAGCACAAGTTCCCCGTCATCCGCGAAGAATTTCTGCCGCGCCTCGTCACCACGGATTCCGAAGAATTCCGCAGCTTGAACCTTCCTTTCAAAGTTCTCGAAACTCCAGGCCACACGGCAGACCACATCTCGCTATTAATTGGCGACAAGCTCTTCTGCGGTGACGCAGCCATGAACAATTTCCCGAGCCAAAAGCGCGTCATCGTCTGGATAGAGAACCCGCAGCAGTTCAAGCAGTCGTGGCAAGCGATTCTCGCCGCGGCCCCCAAAACAATCTACCCTGCGCACGGCAAGCCATTCCCTGTAAGCGACCTGCAGAAGTTTTTACCCGACCTCGACAAAATACGCCTACACCCAATAAGGCATTAAGTAGCTCAACAATCCTTTTTTCACTATATTTTAAGCATGTCCAAGATCATTCGGGCTGTGTGCCACTTTCTCTCATCCTACGCTTCCCCGTTCGTCATCGCAAGCGCAATCGTCGCATTCTTCCTCCCCGTAGCATTCGGCTGGGTCCACGGGAACGTATCCTCGGTCATCCTCGGCATCATCATGCTGAGCATGGGGCTCACGCTCTCCGTGCAGGATTTCAAGATCCTGTTCAAGCGCCCGCTCGACATTCTGCTCGGGGCCGTCGCGCAGTACACCATCATGCCGCTAGTGGCCTTCACGCTCACGAAGGTTTTCGGACTCGACCCCTACCTCGCCGTGGGCATCGTCCTCGTGGGCTGCTGCCCGGGCGGCGTCTCCAGCAACATCATGAGCTTCCTCGCGAAAGGCGACGTGGCCTACTCCGTGGGCATGACGACCGTCTCCACGCTGCTTGCGCCCATCATGACCCCGCTGCTCGTTTTATGGCTTGCCGACACGAGCATCAACGTGAACGCCGTCGGGATGTTCCTCAACATCCTCTACGTCACCATCCTCCCGGTGACCATCGGCTTCCTGCTCAACGTATTCCTCGGGCACCGCGCCGTGTTCAAGGAAATCCAGTCCAACATGCCGGCGGTCGGCGTCATCGGGCTCATGCTTATTGTGGGCGGCGTGGTGGTGACCGTGCGTCCGCAGCTCTTCGAGCACGGGCTCAGCCTCATCTTCCTCGTACTCGCGGTCGTGTTCTGCCACAACGCGCTCGGCTACGTGCTGGGCTACAGCGTGGGCAGGCTGTTCAAGTTCAACACCGCCAAAAAGCGCACCATTGCAATCGAAGTAGGCGTACAGAACGCAGGCATGGCGACCGTGCTCGCGGCAAGCTTCTTCGCCAATCCCGAAAACCTCGCGCTGCATCCCGAAGCGGCACTCTGCGTGGTCCCCTGCGCATTGAGCTGCATCTACCATTCCATCAGCGGCACGGTGCTCGCGAACTTCTTCGCGTGGAAGGACAGCAAGGCGGAATAAACGTTTCCGGTCCAGCGATCCGCATGCCGTAGCGCATTCGGACACAGCGGCAATATTTATATAACCGAGAATATAACCGCGGCAGAACAACTTTACATAAAATGTAAAACAAAATCACTGTTTTTACATAATCTGTAAATATTACATTTTCTAGGATTTTCGTTTTCCGCCCAAAACAGGCGTTTTTGAGCATTTTTAACAAAATCTGTAAAATTGGCACGCTTCTTGCAAACAAGGGGCATGTTTATCAAGTTTTCCAAATGGACCGGACTCGGCAACGATTTCATTTTATTGGAACCGGGTCAAAATCTGAATAACGGGACGGATGCCGGCGCGGGCTTCGGCACCGAATTTACCCAGCGCGTTATCAAGCTTTGCGACCGCCGCTTCGGCATAGGCGCCGACGGCGTGGTCATCGTGACCCCGATGGACAGCGAAGGCTGCCTCGTGATGGACGGAGTCGCCTCGGGCGCGGGACCCGCATCCAAATCGCAAGCCAACGGCACCGACTTCGAGATGCGCATATTCAACGCCGACGGCTCCGAGGCCGCCATGTGCGGGAACGCGACGCGCTGCGTGGCGAAATACATCCGCAGCCGCGGGCTCGCGAAATCGCCCGACACCAAGGTATTCAACTTGCACACCAAGAGCGGGCTCGTGAAGCCAGCCCTCCTGGACGACGGCCGCGTGTGCGTGGACATGGGAGACCCGCGGAACTTCCTCGGGACCATCAAGCTCACCGCCGACAGCTACGACTTCACCGCGGAGACCGTCTCGATGGGAAATCCGCACGCGGTCATTTTCGTGGACGACATCGAAAAAATCCAGCTGGAAAACTGGGGTCGCGTGCTGGAATGCGACAAGCAGTTCCCGGACAGGTGCAACATAGAATTCGCGCAGGTTCTTCCTTCGGGTCAAGGGACGCCCACCCAAATCCGCATGCGGGTTTGGGAACGGGGTTGCGGCGTCACCATGGCCTGCGGAACCGGTAGCTGCGCAACCCTCGTTGCGGCCCAGCGCACGGGCCGCGTGGGCGTCGAAGCCGACATCATCCTGGACGGCGGAACGCTCCACATCAAGCACGAGAACGACGGCCCGGTGCTCATGACCGGCCCCGCACAGGAAGTTTTCCAAGGAGAAATCGAGCTATAAATCACGTGAAATGTGGAACGAATAATTTTTGCCATCCACATTTCACACCTCACATCGCGGCGTAGCCGCCCAAATCAAACACTTCATATCGAATCATGAACAACTCTTACATCAACGCCAACTACGACCTCCTTCCCGGTAGCTACCTGTTCTCTACCATCGCGAAAAAAATTGCCGAATACCAGGCCAAGAAACCCGATGCCGACATCGTCCGCCTGGGTATCGGCGACGTGACCACACCCCTCATCCCCGAAGTCATCAAGGCCAT
The DNA here is from genome assembly GCF_017551775.1 of Fibrobacter sp. NCBI lineage: Bacteria > Pseudomonadati > Fibrobacterota > Fibrobacteria > Fibrobacterales > Fibrobacteraceae > Fibrobacter > Fibrobacter sp. The sequence continues at coordinate 5,796 of NZ_JAFZKX010000047.1, forward strand.
GCACAAGGCCGTCGACGAGATGGCCGTGAAGGGGACATTCCGCGGTTACGGCCCCGAACAGGGCTACGACTTCGTACGCGAGGCGATTGTAGCCGGCGAATACACCTCCCGCGGCATCGAAATGGACCCGGACGACATCTTCGTGAGCGACGGATCCAAGTGCGACGTGGCCAACATCCAGGAACTTTTTACAGAAAATGTAAAAGTCGCTATTCCGGACCCCGTTTACCCGGTATATTTGGACTCGAACGTGATGGCCGGACGCGCGGGCGTGTTGCAAAATGACGGGCATTTTTCTAAGGTGACCTACCTCGCTTCGACCGCCGAGAACAACTTCCAGCCGGACCTCCCCAAGAATCCGGTGCAGATGATCTACCTTTGCAGCCCGAACAACCCGACGGGTACGGTACTGAGCCGCGAGACCCTGCAGAAGTTCGTGGACTACGCGAACGAGAACGGGGCCATCATCCTGTTCGACGGCGCCTACAACTGCTACATCCAGGACGAATCGCTCCCGCACTCCATCTTCGAGATTCCGGGTGCGCGCACCTGCGCCATCGAGTTCCGCAGCTTCAGCAAGACGGCGGGTTTCACCGGCGTGCGCTGCGCCTACACGGTCATCCCGCACGAACTTTCCAAACTCCGCTCCATGTGGAACCGCAGGCAGTGCACCAAATTCAACGGCGTGAGCTACGTGACCCAGCGCGCCGCCGAGGCCATCTATTCCCCGGTAGGCTGGCAGCAGACCAAGGAAGTCATCGCCGGTTACATGCGCACGGCGAAGGTCATCCGCGAAGAACTCACCGCGGCGGGCTACACGGTATTCGGCGGTGAACACGCGCCCTATATCTGGTGGAAAATTCCCGACGGCGAGAAATCCTTCGACTTCTTCGACCGCCTGCTCGCCACCTGCGAAGTCGTGGGTACGCCCGGCAGCGGCTTCGGCCCCTGCGGCGAAGGATACTTCCGCCTGACCGCCTTCGGCGACTACGAACGCACCAAGGAAGCGCTCAAGCGCATCAAGGAAAAGCTCTAAACAGTGCGAAATGAACGCAGTCACATTCCACACTTAACATCCCCAATTGCTATTTTATGTCCATGCCAACTCCCATAGGTTCCGAAATTTCGGTCATCCAGAAGATTAGCGTCGCGATTATCCACGAACGCAACGTGGAAAAGTTGCTGGAAAACGTCCTCGACATCCTGGAAACCGAACTCGGCATGCTTCGCGGCACCTTCGCGCTCCTTTTTGGAGACACCCTGAAAATCGAGGCCTCTCGCGGACTTGACGAATCCGAAAAGCAGAAAGGCTTTTACCGCATGGGCGAAGGCATCACGGGCCATGTGGCCGAACGCGGCATCAGCCACGTCATTCCGGACCTTCGCAAGGATTCCAGATTCTTGAACCGCACCGGCTCGCGCAACTACGATTCCCAAGTGGCGTTCATCTGCGTCCCGCTGATTCACGACGAGAAGACCATCGGAACGCTTTCAATCGACAGGCCGGTTGACGGCACCACCGATTTGGACCGCGACGTGGCCCTGCTCGAAATTATCGCGAACATCACGGGCGACGCGGCGAACGAATGCATCGAGCTGCACAACGAGCACGAAGCCATGCTCGAAGAGAACCGCAAGCTGCGCGACATGCTCGCGAACAACCCCAGCGAAATCGTGGGTAACTGCCGCGAGATGCAAATCGTCTACGAGCAGCTCCATCAGGTAGCCCCGAGCGATGCCACCGTGCTTATCCGCGGCGGAAGCGGTACCGGCAAGGAAATGATCGCCCGCGCCATCGTGAACCTGTCACCGAGAAAAGACAAGCCGTTCATCACGCTCAACTGCGCCGCGCTCCCCGAGAACCTCGTGGAAAGCGAACTTTTCGGACACGAGAAGGGTGCCTTCACCGGAGCGATGGTCCGCCGTATCGGACGCGCGGAAGCGGCAAACGGCGGTACGCTCTTCCTCGACGAAATCGGCGATCTCACCATGCAGACCCAAGTGAAGCTGTTGCGATTCCTGCAAGAACGCACGTTCAGCCGCGTGGGCAGCAACGAGGAAATCCATGCCGACGTGCGCTTCTTGGCGGCCACGAGCCGTAACCTCGAAGAGCTCATGCAGCAAGGCAAGTTCCGCGAAGACCTTTATTACCGCCTGAACATCTTCCCCATCGTGATGCCCGACCTCGCCAAACGCAAGAGCGACATCATACTGTTGGCGGAACACTTTATCGATAAGTTCAATCTCAAGTACGGGAAAAAGATCGCGCGCCTCTCGACGACGGCCATCAACATGCTCATGAGCTACTACTGGCCGGGCAACGTACGCGAACTCGAGAACTGCATGGAACGCGCCGTGCTTACCGCAAAGGACGAATGCATCCACAGCTTCAACCTGCCGCCTTCCCTGCAGACCAGCCTCACCTCGGGCAACGGGAACTCCATCGTGTTGACAGGAGCGCCGCTCGAAGTGATGTTGCAGAACTACGAGAAGGAAATCCTGACGGAAGCCATCAAGCAGAACGACGGGAACCTATCTGCCGCAGGCAGGACGCTCGGTGTTTCGCCCCGCATGATGAACTACCGCATGAACAAGCTGGGAATCGCTTCCCACAAGTAACTGCGGTTATAATAAACTAACGACCTTGAGCCTTGCTGTCGACGAGTTCGACGGCAAGTTTTTTCATGCCGTTGAAGTCCCACTTTCCGCTTCCGAGCTTCGGGACGTTCTCGACGCAGAACACGGAACCCGGGAGCATAAGGGGCGGAATGCCGGACTTGCGCAGGTTGCGGGAAATTTCCTCGGTATCGAGGTCGCCCTTGACCAGAAGCACGATGCGTTCGCCCTTCGACGAATCGGGAACTGCAGTCACGGCGAATTCCTGGTTGTCGAGCACCTTCGATTCGGCGATGCGGAGTTCCACCGCGGTAAGGGAAATCATTTCGCCACCGAGCTTCGCGAAGCGGCTGTAGCGCCCGAGAATCTGCACGAACCCGTCCTTCGTGATGGAGCACTTGTCGCCCGTCTTGTACCAGCGGCGCCCATCGATTTCGAGGATGACATTGTCCGTCTTTTCCTTGTCCTTCAGGTACCCCTTCATCACCTGCGGCCCGGTCACGACAAGCATGCCTTCGGCACCCTGCGGCAGGAACTCGTTCGTTTCGGGATCGATAATGGCGACCACCGTGCCGGGAGGAGGCAGGCCGATGCTCGAAGGATCGCTGCACTTTTCCATGGTGTGGAAGTCGTCGAGCAACACGTTGGGGGCATTGATGGAGGCGAGCGGGGTAAGTTCCGTACAGCCGTACCCTTCGTAGAT
>NZ_JAFZKX010000048.1 GCF_017551775.1 Fibrobacter sp.
AAAGTACGCGACATGTACGACCTGGGCGACAGCTTCCTGATGGTCGCCAGCGACCGTCTTTCCGCTTTTGACGTGGTGCTCCCCACCCCGATTCCTGGTAAGGGCAAAATCCTCAACCAGCTTTCGCTGTTCTGGTTCCAGCACCTCGGCATGAAGAACCACCTCATCACCGCCGACGTGAACGAATACCCGGAAGTGCTCAAGAAGCACGCCGACTACCTCCGTGGCCGTTCCATGATCGTGAAGAAGGCCCACCGCCACTCCGTGGAATGCATCGTTCGCGGCTACATCGTGGGTTCCGGCTGGAAGGACTACCAGAAGACCGGCAAAATCTGCGGTCACGTTCTCCCCGAAGGCCTGCAGCTCTGCCAGAAGCTCGAAAAGCCGCTCTACACGCCGAGCACCAAGCCCGACGTTGGCCACGACGAGAACATCAGCTTCGAACAGACTTTCGATATCGTTGGCGAAAAGGTCGCAACGACTCTCCGTGACATGTCCCTCGACATCTACACGAAGGCTCGCGACTACGCTGCCTCCAAGGGCATCATCCTCGCCGACACCAAGTTTGAATTCGGTGAAATCGACGGCGAAACCATCCTCATCGACGAAGTGCTGACTCCGGATTCCAGCCGTTACTGGCCGGCAGACAAGTACCAGGTCGGCAAGAACCAGGAAAGCTTCGACAAGCAGTACGTTCGTGACTGGCTCGAAACTCTTGACTGGGGCAAGTGCTACCCGGGTCCGGAAATTCCGGCTGACGTCGTGAAGAACACGCTCGCCAAGTACGAAGAAATCTTCGTGCGCCTCACCGGAAAGCAGCCGGAGCTGTAATGACCGTTCGCGCTAGACTCGGGGAAACAATCTCCGGTCTGCGCTCACTTTCGCGACCACGCCTGGTTAATACCAGGCGCTTGTCGCTCACAGAGGCCCTCAAATTCTCTTTTTTTAGAAATACAAAAACGTTCGCAAGGCAAAAAAATGATGAAATCTGTACCTATCACGCTGCTCACCGGTTACCTCGGAGCCGGAAAGACGACCCTCCTGAACTTTGTGCTCAACAACCAGCAGGGTTACCACGTCGCTGTCATCGTGAACGACATCGGCGAAGTGAACATTGACCAGACGCTCATCGAAAAGGGCGGAAACATCACCAAGGAAGACTCCGGCAAGGTCGTCCCGCTTTCGAACGGGTGCATCTGCTGCTCCCTGAAGACCGACCTCCTGGAACAGATTGCCGAACTCCTCGAGATGAACAAGTTCGACTACATCCTCATCGAGGCAAGCGGCATTTGCGAACCCGTGCCTATCGCACAGACCATCTGCGTCGCCGGACAGCAGCTGCGCAGCCGTGACGGTCGTTCCCTCGCCTGCCACCTCGACAACATCGTTTCCGTGGTGGACGTGGCCCGCCTCGCCGACGAATTCGCCGGCGGCCAGAAGCTCCTTAGCAACGACCTCGAAGAAGAGGACATCGCGAACCTCCTCATCCAGCAGATTGAATTCTGCAACACCATCATCATGAACAAGGTCGATTCCATCAGCAAGAACGACCTCGAACACGTGAAGGCCGTGGTGCGCGCGCTCCAGCCCGAAGCCAAGATGATCGAAACGAACTACGGCAAGGTCGAGATGAAGGATATCCTCGACACCAAGCAGTTCGACTTCGAAAAGGTCGGCAGCTCCGCCGCCTGGGCCAAGGAACTCATGAAAGAGACCAAGCCCGAAGATGATGATGATGACGACCATGATGAACATGAACATCATCACCATGACGATGACGACGAGCACGAGCATCACCACCATCATGACCACGATGATGATGACGACCATGATCATGAGGACCACAGCCATTGCGACCATGAGCACGGCGTGTGCCACTGCGGACACCACCACGACAAGGACCATCCGCACGGTGACGAATACGGCATCGGCACGTTCGTCTACGAACGCCGCCGCCCGCTAGTCCGCGACCGCTTCGAAGACCTCCTGGACAACTACCCCACGAGCATCATCCGTACCAAGGGACTCGTCTGGTTCGAAGACGAGCGCAACAACAGCTACCTATTCGAACAGGCCGGCAAGCAGGCGTCCGCACAGAATTTCGGGCCCTGGTTCGCCAGCGAAAGCGAAGAGGAACAGAAACGCATCCTGCGTGAAAATCCGGACCTGCTGAAGGTATGGGACGAAAAGTACGGAGACCGTATCATCCGCCTCGTATTCATCGGCCAGCACATGGACAAGAAGAAGATTATCGCCGCGATGGACAACTGCCTCGGGGAATGATAAAAAGGGGGATCGCTGCATGCGCGCCATCTGGAAAAAAATTCATACCAAGACCTTCCTTGCAAGTTTTATCGTAGTCGCAATTGTCGGCACGGTCCTTGCCATCGGAGGGTGCGCCATGGCGCGCAAGCTTTCCGCCGCAGACATCCTGTCCAAGACAAAAGTCGAATTCCACGAACTGACGCTCGATTCGGTCTCGGTCAATCCCGATATCATGAAACAGCTGGGCGGCGCGATTGTCGGAGGGCTTTTGCCGAATCCGAACGTCGTCGCCTTCGTGCAGAATATCGCCAAGGGAATCATCCAGATCGACGTCGGCAACGCGTACCTCGGGATTGTCCTGGACGTCACGAACGCAACCCAGGATACGCTCTGGCTTCGGGATTTTTCCGCGAACGTGAACCTCGATTCGCTCATGGAACTTCCGCTGCAGCTAAAAGATTCCACACGCCTTGCGCCCGGTATAAATAAGGTGCAGCTTTCCACCAGTTTCCCGATCGACAACAGGATTTTCAAGCTCAAGGAGATTACCGGCCTGAACGCCAAGGGGATTCTCGTCGTCGCGCTCGAGCAGGAGGGCGAATCGGTCCCGTTCGACTTCAATATCCGACACAATATCCCGCACGAAGAACTTGTTGCGCTCGAAGATAGCCTGCGGCAGTCCGTACTGAACAGCATCTTGAGCGATTGGGTCGGAGCGATACAATTCTAGAGGAGAGAATATGAATAGAAACTTTGTACCGAGCAACCTGAATCCTGACGACAGCCGCGCCGTCGCCGACTTATACAGAACCCTTTTGCAGCGCGAAATCCCCGTCGATTCCGCAAAGCTCCGCCAGTGGATTCTGGACTGGAGCGAACTCGAATCCGTGCTGGGCGAAGTCAGCTGCCGCCGCTACGTGGCCATGACCTGCAATACCGCCGACGCGGATGCGGCCAAGGCCTACGAGGATTTCGTCGAGAACATCCAGCCCATCATGAACGAGTACGACGACAAGCTCAACAAGAAGCTCGTGGCGCACCCGGCAAAAGATGCGCTCAAGGGCGAATTCGGCGAATGGTTCAAGAGCGTACAAGTTTCGCTGGACCTGTTCTCCCCCGAAAACATCCCACTCGAAACGGAAGAGAACAAGGAAATCCAGGCATACCAGAAAATTACCGGAGGCATGAGCGTCGAATTCGAAGGCGAAACGAAGACGATGCAGCAGATGGCCGCCTACATGGAACGCACGGACCGCGAGCTCCGCGAACGCGCATGGCGCACGATGTGGGAACGCCGCCTCCAGGACAAGGAAGCGCTCGACAATTCCTTCGACAACCTTTTCTCCATCCGCAAAAAGATTGCGAAGAACGCGCACTGCAAGGACTTTATCGACTACATATTCCTCGCGAAGCACCGCTTTGACTACACGCCCGCCGACTGCGAGGCCTTCCACGAAAGCATCGAGAAGCTCGTCCTCCCGATGCAGAAGGAGATGTACAAGAAGCGTGCTCAAAAAATGGGACTCGATAAACTGCGCCCGTGGGACTTGAGCGTAGACCCGCAGAACCGCGCGCCGCTCAAGCCGTACAGCACGGGCGACGAACTCATCGAGAAGGTGGACCAGATTTTCGAGAGCATCCACACGCAGGCAGGCAAGTGGGCCCGCGAGATGCAGGCGAAAAAGCTCATCGACCCGGATTCCAGGCTCGGCAAGGCACCCGGCGGATACCAGATCGGTTTCGACGAGAGCCGCCTCCCCTTCATCTTCATGAATTCCGCTTGCACGGACCGCGATATTTACACGCTCCTGCACGAATCGGGCCATTCGTTCCACCAGTTCGCGCTTGCCGACCAGCCGATTTTCCCGTACCGCGACGTACCGGCGGAATTTGCCGAAGTGGCGAGCATGAGCATGGAACTCATCGGCATGTCGAACCTGAAGCCGTTCTATGGCGACAACAGCGAAGCAATCGCCCGCAGCATCGCAGGCGAACTCGAAGACGTCATCTGGCTGTTCCCGTGGGTAGCAAGCGTCGACAGCTTCCAGCACAGGCTCTACAACTTCCCCACCCATACGGCGGAAGACCGCAGCGACATCTGGGACGAAATCATGGACCGTTACGACGCCGGAGTGGATTACAGCGGGCTCGAAGCCGTGCGCCGCAACCTCTGGCAGAAGCAGCTCCACATTTTCGAATGCCCGTTCTACTACATCGAGTACGGAATCGCCCAGATCGGGGCCCTGCAGGTGTGGGCGAACTTCAAGAAAGACCCGAAAAAGGCCATCGACGACCTGTTCAAGGCCGAAAGTCTCGGGAGCAGCCGCCCCGTCAGGGAACTTTTTGCCGCCGCGAACATCAAGTTCGACTTCAAACCGCAGACTCTTGAACCCCTGATGCAGGTCGTTTGGGACGAAATCAGCAAGATGTAGCCCCCAATGCAAGGCAAAACCTAATTTTTTTGAAAAAAATGCTTAAAAAAGGCCAAAATCGGTTGACAGACAAACTGAAAATTGATATATTTGGCCTCACATCCTGGAGGGATGGCCGAGTGGTTGAAGGCGCACGCTTGGAAAGCGTGTTTACTTTACGGTAACGAGGGTTCGAATCCCTCTCCCTCTTCTAAAATTTTTCGGAGGTACCCCGATGTCCGACCAGAGAGTCTATCTTGACGATATCTATGCTAGCAAGGAATGTCAAGGCTCTGTCTTCCGTGCCGTTGTTATGATGGCCCACGAAGCACGCTTCCTCAATAACCAGGCCGGTCAGGGTTACATCCAGCTCAACAAGAAGCCCACCACCATCGCCATGTACAAGTTCAAGGAAGGCAAGCTTTCCATGAGCGAAAAGGCGAACAATGACGTGACCGAAGAGGCCGTAGCCGCTATCGACGCCGTTGATTCCGCTTCTGTCGAAAGCGTGGCCGAAAATGCGGCTGCCGCAGATGCCGCCTTCGGTGTGTAATCGCTAGAAACATTTTAAGAAGCCCCGGTCAATGATCGGGGTTTTCTGTTATCTGCGGCGAGTCTCCCCAGCTGTCATGCTGACGTAGGTCAGCATCAGATTATCTTACCAGACAGGGACGATCTGACCCTGAGCGTCCTCAGGGTGACATTCCGACCCTGTCGTCATCCTGACGAAGGTCAGGATCAGATATAAACCTTCCGACCCTGAGCGTCCTCAGGGTGACACTCGGATGACCAAGCCTCAGGGTGACCCGCGGGAATCCCTCTATTTCCCGAAAAGAACCGTATGCGTATTGCGGTTGCGGCCGAGCACCTGCCTGCCGATGTTCCGGCCCTTGAGGTCGAAGGTGCGCTTCGGCATGCCATCTACCCGCAAATCGCGCGCATCGAGGCCCCGCCTTATTGCGATTGTCGAAGTATCGGTCACGCTCGTGTCCGAGGTATCCTTCGGGGTAACCGAGGTATCCTGCGATGAAGTATCGACCTTCATTTCCTCGATTTGCCAGATAAAAGACTCATCCCTGTCCACCTTGCGGTTCTGTTGCACCTGCTTGCCTACCGCCTGCAGGTAGAGCCCGCTCTTGGAATTCCTGAGCAGGAACGCATTCGGCGTGTTGACTCCGGCGTCCTCGAACGTATATTTCTGGTGGGCACCGCCATTATAACCGTAGGTCGAGGCCACAATACCAGCGGCCGTAGATTCATTCGGGATATCGATTACGCGGTCGCCAAGTTCAAAGCGGTAAGTGATGTTCTTGTCGCCCATCGAGAAAATCTTCACGAAAGTCGCGGTATCGCTGCAGTCCATGAGTTCCAGCGTATTCGAGGCGGTACGCCCCATGCACTTGCCCTCGGATACGGACTTTACCCTACCCTGCTTGAAGAATGCCTCCTTGAAAAGCTGCTGGTAGATAAATTCGACTAGTTGCACATGAATAATCAGGTCTTTCTCGGACTCGACTTCGCTGGCCCGGTTCAACCCGTAAGGCCAGATATGCTGGTTGTCGCAATGGAGTTCGTCACTCGCTTTGCCGCTCAGTTCGCGGAGCTTGGCCTGGACTTTGTCATTCTGGAATACCTTGATATCTGTCGGGCAGGCCGCCCAGTATTCCGAGGTCGTGCCAATGCCTAGCGTATGAGCCATCTCGTGCATGGCCGTCGGGACCACCATGTAGGAGCGGTTTTCACCGAACCGAAGGTCGCCGTTGCTGCTGGCCTCTGCCGTCGGGACTCCCGGGGAATAATAGACATTGATGTACTTGGAAAGGTTCGAGTAAGTGTTGTAGAGCTTGACCGCCGAATCCATGACCGTCGTGATGCGCTTGTAGGCGTCCTGTTCGTCGGCAGTCGGGTTAGCAGACTTGTGGAGCGTATAAGTAACTTCGGCCTGCGCAAAAACGGCCCCGAAAACGAGGACCGCAGCTGCAAAAAAACATCTCCTGAAAAACATAGATACTCCTTAAAACCCGCCACCTCCACTAATATACATTCCTTTCAATTGCCTCGCAAGTAAAAACCGAAAAAACAGACAGACGGGCGCGGAATGGCGACAAAACTGGTGGACAAACCCCCGCCATTTTGCTAAATTTAGGCCCGTAACTTTTAACCGGCGATGCAAGTCGCCAAAGAATCAAGAGGTAAAACAAATGGCAGTTTCTTACAAGGAACTCGGCTTGGTTAACACCAAGGAAATGTTCAAGAAGGCTGTTGCTGGTGGCTACGCCATCCCGGCTTTCAACTTCAACACCATGGAACAGATGCAGGCCATCGTGCAGGCTGCTGTCAAGCAGAAGTCTCCGGTGATCATGCAGGTCTCTAAGGGTGCCCGCAACTACGCCAACGGCACCATCCTCCGCTACATGGCCCAGGGTGCTGTTGAATACGCCAAGGAACTCGGCTGCGCCAATCCGCAGATCGTGCTCCAC
>NZ_JAFZKX010000049.1 GCF_017551775.1 Fibrobacter sp.
AAAGTTCTCGACACATGTTTTAGAGTACGATGAATCTCTTGATCGTTGGAACCCTATAGACAGTGTTATTGCAACTTATGACGAGACTATTGATCCAGACGATCCGATGGCTGATCCCAATAGGGGGCATCGGACGTATCATAATACCCCTTTTAAGAGGTACGCTCTTGCTTCAGATGGAAAGCATCTTTTTGTTGCGGGAGATAGCCCTGTTTATCCGGCGGTGTATATGGGCGATTATGGGGCTCCCTATGGGTTTGAAGAAAAGGGGTGGAAGTTCGTGAAGGGCAATTTTTGCGATAATTTGAAATGCATGTCGACCGCAGCTACTTACGATATGGAAGCGATAGGCGACACCCTGTATCTGGCTAATTGGAGTGGCGTTTTGAAATTTCCTCTGGCAGACTTGGATAGTGCTATAGCCAAGGAAGAATCATTCCCTAGAGTGAAATAGGACTGTTTTTTTCCAAAAACAAGAAACCCGACTCTCTGCGAGCCGGGTTTCTTTTTTATAAAGCGATTTCCGTTAGTCTACTACGCAGCGGACGCTTCCGTATTGGGTGTCGTCAATCTTTGATTTCCCGTGCGGGAAGGCGTAAAGGTTCCTGTTGATCCAGTCGCGTGTATATTTGTGGCCGTAGTCGGAACCGATGTAGTGGGCGTCGAAGTTCAGTTTGTCCCATTTGAGGTTGTAGAACGAATTGCTGGGTGGATAGGTCCCAGGGAATGTGATGCTTAGCCCGGTTTCGTTGCTGTTGTGGCTGTATTCGCCGTCGAAATCGTCAACGATGTAGCTGCTTACCAGGTCTTTGTTGTAATCGTACATCTGGTAGAGGGTGTAGTATTCGTCGTAGGTTGCTAGGTGCGAACCCGGCGGGCAGTTGCCCTGCCAGTGTCCGGCAGGTATCGAATCCCCTTCGGCAAGCGCCTGCTTGTGGGTGTAGAGCCTTCCGTAAAGGTTACAGTAATATAGCGAGTCTTCGTAGCAGAGGGAGCCTTCGAGCGCGTAGTTTAGGTTTTCGGCAAACCAGACGACTCCGTCGATATCGATGGTCTTGTAGTATTGCCCGTCGCGGGTGTCTTGGAATATGCCGTATTCCTTTTCTGGGTTCAGGAGTATCCACGAAGGCTTGTAGACGGAATCGGTGGCGCGGTCGCGGATGACTCCGTCTATGCAGTTGTATTTTTTGCCGTCGTACTGGTGCCCGTAACAGACATCGTAGGCAACGTCATCCTGGCAGAATTGCTTGGTGTAGTCGATGTATTTCCCGCCGCACTTGAGGGTGTTGCTGAGGCAGCGTACGGAGAGCCTGGTGTCGGGTTCGCCGTTGATGAAACATGTCCTTGTAGGCGAAGCGTTCTTGCTTCCCCTGCAGAATGGGTTCGTGTCTCCGTATTCGGACTGGGGAGCGGTAGAGTCTACTTTAGAGGTGGGGTGCGGGTCGAACTTGAAGAAGACCATCGTACTGTAGTTGCCGAAGTCGTGCGTGGAGGTCCAGAAGTTTTCGTCGGTTCCGGTTCCGTTGCCGCTCTCGACGGGCTTGGCGTTGAACCCATATTCGTCGGTGCCGTTCCAGTCATCGTAGGCGGGCATGTTCGGCCAGCCGGTAGTGCTCTTGAGTTTCTGGCCGGCGATATCGTCGCCGCCGGCGTAGGCGACAAGCGTCTTGAATTCGGCGGAGGAGGGGAGGTGGAAACCTTCTGGGCAGATTTTCTGGGCTTCCTGGGAAACGTACAGGCTGGAATCGCCGTACTTCAGGTCTTCGGCCATCCAGATCTGTGAACCGATGGTGACAAGCTTGTAGGTCTTGCCGTCGCGGGAGTCGGTGAAGGAATCGCCGGGGGAGGCAAGTCCCGTATCGGAAGAGGAACTTTCTTCCGGGCTCTCCGAGGATTCCGGGTTAGTAGACGACGAGGAGTTTGCGGTTTCCGATGTGCCGGAAGAGAGCTTCGTGTCGGCCGATGATTTTGCGTCCTCGCTGGACGAGGACTTTGCCTTGTCCGAAGAGGAGTCGATGGTTTCGGAGCTTTCGGGCTCTTCGGGGGTATCTACCGAGGCGGAGTCGGTACAGGCGGTAATCGCCAAAGAGAGAAATGCTGCAAGGGGAAGGGCTTTTTTGAACATGATTTTCTTCTTCATAGGGAAATTCTCCGCATTGCAATATAGAAAAACTCGGGTACGGGGAAAGGCTCCTGTTTCCTGCTGAAAACACGAAATGCGCCCGCAGTTGCTCCTTTACGGCGCATTTTTAGGTATATTCAGGGTATGAGTGTATACAAGAATGTTTTTTATTCAGGCGCGGTCATGGCTGCGCTTTCTCTGTCTGCGGTTACCGCTTCTGCGGGCCCACTCGTGAACCAGCTGGGTTATTACCCCGAAGCCGAAAAGAGCGTTGTCTACCCGGGCAACGATGCGAACGGCCTCGAAGTGCGTGACCTGAACGGCAAGACGGTGCTCAAGCTCGACGCCCCTGACGTGTACGACTGGGATTACAGCGGCGAGGAAGTGCAGACTTTTGATATCTCGGCGATCAAGACTCCGGGAACCTACCGCCTGTTCCGCGGCGGCGCCTATGTGGGCAACCCGATTACGGTCGGGAAGAATGTTTACGAAGACCTGGTGAAGGCTAGCCTCAAGTGGTTCTACTACCAGCGCGCGAGCATGCCGCTCTTGCCGCAGTATGCGGGCAAGTGGGCGCGCGCCGCGGGCCACATGGATGACAAGGTTATCATTTACGGTTCCGACAAGGTGACCGGCGGCAAGGGCGCCGGGAAGGTCATCAATTCCGCCCGTGGCTGGTACGATGCCGGCGACTACGGCAAGTATATCGTGAACTCCGGCATTACCGTGTTCACCCTGCTCGAGATTTACGAGCACTTCCCGAAGTACATGGATTCGCTTACCTGGAACATTCCGCGCGAATTCCCGAAGTACCCGGAACTGCTCGAAGAAATCCGCTACAACCTGGACTGGATGCTCACCCTGCAGGACAAGGACGGCGGTGTTTACCACAAGGTGACGACGCTGAAGTTCGGCGGGAGCGTGCTGCCCGAAGACGATGTCGCGCCGCGCTATGCGATTATCAAGAACATGCCCGCGTCGCTTGACTTTGCCGCCGTGATGGCGCAGGCGAGCGTGGTCTACAGGAATATCGACAAGGCCTACGCCGACAAGATGCTCAAGGCGGCGGAAAGCGCTTACGCCTGGGCGAAGAAGAACCCGAAGGCGATTTACAAGCAGCCTGCCGACGTGCAGACGGGTGGCTACGTGCCCGGTGACGAAGACGGCAAGGACGAATTCCGTTTTGCCGCCGCTGAACTCTACCGCGCGACCAAGAAGAAGAACTACCAGGACGACCTGAAGAAGAATCCGTTCACGGCGAATGGCGCCTGGTGGGGCGATGTGAACATGCTCTCCGCGTTCCGCGTGGCGCTCGATTCTACAGTATTCGACAAGGACCTCGTCGCTGCCGCGAAGAAGGTCGTGATGACCGAGGCGAACAACCTGCGTGCCGTGGGCGACACGAGCGCCTACCGCCTGCCCGCTTTCCCGTGGAGCTGGAACTGGGGCTCCAACAGCGCGATGGCGAACAACGGCATGGTGCTGGTACACGCCTACCTGCTTACGGGTGACAAGAGCTACCTGGATGGCGCACAGCAGTGCCTCGATTACTTGCTCGGCAAGAACCCGATGGACATTACCTACGTGACGGGATTCGGTTACAGGAGCCCGCGCAACCCGCACCACCGCCCGAGCGAATCTGACTTGGTGGACGATCCGGTGCCCGGCATGCTCGTGGGTGGCCCGCATTTGGGCAAGCAGGATATCAACCTGGACGGCAAGGAACATTGGAAGTGCCCGAACTATGCCGCCGCCGACAAGCCGGCGCTCGCCTACATCGACGACCGCTGCAGCTATGCGACCAACGAGGTGGCCATCAACTGGAACGCGCCGCTCGCGTACTTGGCTGCCGCTCTCGAGGCGATTTACAGCAAGTAACGATAAACGGCTTTTAAAACCGGCCGCCCCGTTTTATATGCGACGGGTGCGGCTTCTTTATGCAACAAGGCGTTGCATAAAGAAATAAAAAATCTAAACTTTTATAAAAACTTGGGATTTTGATTGAAAAATAACACTTTTGTTGCATAGAACTATTGACAATCGGCTTTCCGGGATGTATAATTATAGATGATGAGACCGATTGTCGAATATTCCGATTTCCGCCAGTACATGCGGGACTACTACGAGGAGCGCAAGCGCTGTTCGGTGTTCTCGTGGCGTGAATTCTCGAAACTCGCGGGCTTTACCTCGTCTTCGTACATGAAGGTGGTCTGCGACGGCAAGAGCAAGCTGAGCCGTGTCGGGGTGGAACGTACGGGACAGGCCATGGGCCTCGTCGGGTTCGAGATGGAATATTTCCGCGCCATGGTCGAGTTCGGCCAAAGCGAGACCGAGTTTAAGAAGAAGGCGGCTTACGAGAACATGCTGGCCATCGCCAAGGCCCACAAGGTCCGCGTGATGGAAGGCGACCTGTTCGAATTTTACGATTCCTGGCACAACCCGGTGGTGCGCGAACTCGCCCCGCTGATGCCGGGCGCCACTCCCGGCGATATGGGGAAGATGTGCTGTCCCGAGGTCACTGCGGCGGATGTGCAGAAGAGCCTGAGTTTCCTTACGAGGGCGGGGCTCCTGAAAAAGGCCGGGAACGACGCCTTCGTGCAGGCCGAGGCCTCGATCGTGGGGACACCGGATGCGACCCGGCTCGCGCTTCGGGGAATGCACGGTCAGATGTCTAGGCTCGCGACGTCCGCGGTTGAGCTCCCTGTGGACGAGCGCCATTTTAGCGGAATCACCATGGGGCTTTCGCGCAGGAGTTACGAACGCATCGCCAGCCTGATTGATGAATTCCGCCGTCAGGTTATCGCCGTTGCCGCCGAAGACAAGGATATCGACCAGGTTTACCGCCTGAACATGCAGCTTTTCCCCTTGAGCAGGAAAGTGAAGGAGTGTGAAAATGAAAAAGCTTGATTTGTGCATTCCTTTTGTGTTTGTGGTCGCGATTGCATCTTGCCTGTGCACGGGATGCGGGGTCTTTGGTCTTGCGGGTACGGCCGAAGAACCGAACGAATTTACGGCGGATAATCCGACGAGTAGCTCGTCTCCGTCGTTCGTTCAGCCGGAAATGTCGAGCGAAATGGTGCCCACGCCGCGCTATTCTTCGGGCGGTGAACTTTCTGGGCCGAATGAATTTGAATCATCATTGAAGGAGCGCTACCTCGCGCAGTTCGGGATAGGTACCCTCCGGTTTGACGGGCGAGTTCTTTCCGCCAGGGCGACGCAAAGTTGCATCAGTTCTTCGCAAGCATGCGATCCTGACGTTGAAATGGAATTTGAAGGCCCGTGGCCCCACCGGCTTGATGAACGCAATATCGGCACAGTGGAAAAGTTCTTCCCGGAAGCGGCCGGGGAATATGCGGATCTGGTCGACGCCGTGAGGGACGGTTCCGCAAGTGATGATTGCGGGTTGTATGTGATGGCGGTCGATAGCGATTCGAGATTTGCCGCGTTCGTGCTTGCCGGCATCGCGAAGGATACGGTCTCCGTGTTCGATATTGCGGCGCCAAATTGCAAGGAGGCTGCGGAATATACGGAAATCGGCTTCCTGTTCCGCTATTGCGGTGAAATCGATGAGCGTCCTGAAATCGTGCACAAGACTGTTGACGTCGATATGCCTGCGGACAAATGTCCGGACCTGCAGTCGGAATGGGTCTTGAAAAGATGAAATTTTTGGGAAGATAAATTGGAATCTAAAGAAGGAGTGAAACTATGAAACAGAAAATAATGGTGTTGGGAGCCGCCACGATTTTTGCCGCGCTTGCGCTTGCTGCCTGTGACGACGCCAATGTAAGTGGGCCAGACCGCACGCCGAGTTCTTCGTCGCACACGCCGAGTTCATCGTCGGTCGTAAGCTCCAGTTCGACTGAACCTGATGGCGAATGCGTCCACGTTAATCACAAGTGCAATGATTGCGAAGGCCCCGATTGCCCTGTTTATGTTCAGCCTTGCAACGCATGCGATAATTTTGGCATGAAGGCTGTAGAATGCGGTTCGGGAGAGGCCTATGTGTGCCTGGGCATTTGGACCGAAGAACGCGAAATCTATGACGAAAATTTCTATTGCGGGGAGATTGCGCCATACCCGTGCATGGAAGATGGAGAAACATGCGGGTACAGGCCTTGCAATCCTGATGGCCCGCGAAACAAGCAGGATTGCTTCACGGGGGAAAATTACGAGTGCGAGTCCGGTTACTGGCTGCCTGTCGAAAGATGCCGCAGCATTACCGACCAAGGCAATCAGCTTGCGCCGCATTCCTGCGATGTCGAACTTGAGGTTGCCAAGGATTGCGCCAAGGGCTTTTACATGATGTGCGCCAATGGATATTGGCTTGAAGCGCCGGATTGCGACCGCAGCGCGAGCAGGTGCGGGTACGACGACAACAAACTTTGCAATGAATTCGACCTCAGGGATTTCTGCAAAGACGATCGCGTGGATAGCGCAAATCATGATAACGGCCTGTTGGACCAAGGAAACGGAGCTGACGATTCCGGCCTGGAATCCTGCCTCCACATCACCGATAACGAGTGCGTGCGGACGAAAATGTGCAGCATGACTCCGTGCATGTCAGGGACCACGGCGGTCGATTGCGCGAATCATGCGGATTATGTCTGTGACGGGGGAGTCTGGATGCGTTTGTCCGATACTGATTCGACCGCGACGGAATAGGAACAATAAATCTTTTCTTTTGTTGCTCCTTCACGGAGCAATTTTTGTCTACGAAAAGTATATATTGATATAGATGGAGGAATTATGAAAGGAAAGGTTTCTTTTGTGATTGCGGCCCTGGCACTTGCTTTTTTGCAGGCGCCGGTTTTTGCGGCGGGCCTCGTAAAGCAGAAAATCGACACGACGGATGCGATGGCGACGCTCGCGAATTACGACCGCGGATTCTATACGCCGCAGGTTCTGCACTTGAAACCTTCGGGTGGCAAGCCGATCGGTAAGCCGTGGGCAAAGCTTTTGCACCTGCGCGCCGAAATATCGGAATTTAGCAGCCATGCTTGGCTGGGCATCGATACCACCGGCGGCAAGAACGATACCACCTGGGGCAAGAACCAGGACTTGACCGAAGACGCCCTGAATGTGCTGCAGGAATCGCTTGACAGCATCCGCGCGAATAGGGGCTTTGCTGTCGTGCGCATCTGTTACGACCCGTGGTACAACGGCCGCAGCAACGTGACGCCGGATCATGAGTGGGTACTGAAGCACGTGAAACAGCTTGCTCCCGTGCTCTCGAAAAATACCGATGTGATTGTGGCGCTCGAGATGGGAATGCACGGCGCCTACGGCGAGATGCACAGCGATACGAACATCACGTACGACCGCATTGCCGAAGCGACGAACCTGATGCTGCGCAGCACACCGCCCGAACTGAAAATCCTGACGCGCACGGGCAACTACTCGGCGAAGGTGCTGGGGTTTGACAACTGGGGAGTCGACTTCCATATAGACGGCGAGAAGTTTGCCGAAATCGCGAAGGCGAAAGGCGACACCATGTACCGCGTGGGAATGTTCAACGACGGCTACTTGGGAACGCAATACGATTACGGTACGTGGGGTGCCGACTGCAAGACGTCCATTTGCCGCGAAGAGGGAGTGGCCTGGCTCGAGAAGTACGGCATCAACACGCCCTACGGTGGCGAGGCGCTCACGACGGCCGAAAATTACCAGGTCATCAATACGCCGGAGTTCCTCTCTTACGAGGGCTTCCGCACGCATACGAGTTACCTGAACATCCAGTGGAACAACAACCTGATCGACAGCTGGAAAAAGACGCCGTTCAACGTCAAGGATTTCGATTACGATTTTGAGCGCGTCGATTCGCTCACGGGTTTCAAGTACATCAACGACCATCTGGGCTACCGCTTCGTGCTGCGCGAAGCCTGGATTACGGATACGGTGGGCGCCGACGGCATTTTCAAGGCGAAGGTGCGCATCCAGAACGTGGGCTTTGGTAATTTGACGTGGAAAGCTCCAGTCCGGCTTGCCGTTTTGACGGACTTGGAAGGAACTGATTTGTTGATTTGTCCGATGCCCACGTATTACGACTTGCCGGACATCGATTCCCGCGATATCCATAGCCGTACCATATCGATTGCGGGCGGCGATACCGTGATGACGTTCGACGGCAATAACGAAATTGAGATTTCGACCAAATTGAATATACGGGGCAAAGGGCGTTACCAGGTGTATCTGAAGATTGGCGATATTCAGTTCGCCAATCACGAAGTTTCCGGCATAGGGTCTTGTGGCGAAGAGCGGCCTGCCGCTTACTTGGGCAAGGTCTATTATGATGAGGACATTAAGACTTCGATTCCGCGCGCATTGACGACTCGTGATTCGCAAAAGCAGAACGCCCCCTTCGTGCAGAGGGTGCGCCACAATGCGATTGTCCGCGATGGTGAAAAATCCTACCGCCTGAATGGAGCGAAGGTTCTGAAAAAATAAAGCCCGCGGGCATTAAATCTGCGCGGACTTGAAATGTGTGGACGCAAAAACTGTGCGTGCGATTGCCCCGTTTGGGAATGCGCGGGGCATGACTGCGCTTAGGGAATCGCTTCCATAATCAGGCCGGTGGTGAGCAGTTCCGGTAACACGACCTGCTTGCTTATGTCTCCCTTCGGATAAATCGCGTAGGCGGGCACGCCGGATTTTCCCATGCTGCGCAGCAGTTCGTTCACCTCGGGCGTTTCGCGGGTCCAGTCCGCCTTCATGCGCACGACTCCCGCGCTGTCCATCGCTTTGCGGAATTCTTCGCGATCGAGAACTGCGGCTTCGTTCGTCTTGCAGGTAAGGCACCAGTCGGCGGTCGCGTCTATGAAGATGGTCTTGCCGGCCTTCGCGAATTCGGCGACGAGTTCCGGTGAGTAGCGGTACCACCCGCCTTCGAGCACCTGCTGGGCCATGCGGGCTTCGAAGCGTTCGTTCAGGTTTTGCTCGTATTGCGGTGCAAAGTAGGCGAACCAACTGAAAACAAATGCGATGGCGCCTATGATGAGTATTCGCATTTCACCGGCGAACGAAGAACCCGGAGGTGCAAATTTGCCGAGGGCAAAACTGAAGACGACGGTCGCGAGGATGATGCCTACAAAGAGCGCGACGCCCATTCCGCCGGCCTGCTCGTTCACGATCCACAGGAGCCAAGCGACGGTGGCGAGCAAGAGCACGCCCATCACTTTCTGGAGCGTTACCATCCACTGGCCCGGTTTCGGGAACACCTTCAGCACGGCGGGGAATACGCTCACCAGCAGGTAGGGGAGCGCGAGCCCGAGCCCTGCGGCGGTAAAGAACAAAAAGAGCACGGGTGTCGATGCGGTAAAGGCGAATCCCATCGCGGTCCCGAGGAAGGGAGCGGAGCAGGGGGTGCTCAGAAGGACGAGCAGCGCTCCGGTGAAGAACGCCCCGACAAGTCCCGACTTGTGGCCCGCGGCGTCCATCTTCGTGGTGGCCGATCCCGGGAGCCAGATTTCAAAGACCCCGAAGAAGCTCATCGCGAATGCCGTGAGGATGATGGCCATGAAGGCGATGAAACCCGCGCTCTGGAACTGCATTCCCCAGCCGGCAGCTCCGCCGCCGGCCTTGATGGCGGCAACGATTCCGGCGAGAATCCAGAAGCTTGCGAGGATGCCTGCGGTCGTCGAGAGTCCGAGCGCGAGCAGGCGCTTGCGGGATTCGCCCGCCTGCTTGATGAGACTGAAGAGCTTGAGCGAGAGCACCGGCAGTACGCACGGCATCAGGTTCAGGATGATGCCCCCGAGCAACGCGAAGAACAGCAGGAGTGCCGCGGCGGCGGCGCCTTTGTTACCGGCAAAGCCTTCGTTGCCAGCAAAGCCGTTTAATTCCTGTGCGGTCCCTGGGTCCGCTCCGTCATCGTTTTTTTTTAAGCCGGAGGCTCCGATGCCCGAACGGCTCCCGATGCGGATGTCCACGCTCGCGGGCGCGAGGCAGATGGAATTGTCGCAGGCCTGGTAATGGAATGTCGCGTTCGTGGTGAGGCTGTCGTAACCGTCCGCAACGGCGGTCACGGGAATCTTTATCTGGAAATGTCCCTTGAACACGAGGTTTTCAAATTCAAGGACTTCGTTGTATTCCTTGATGGGTTCGGGCCAAACGGGTTCGCCGAATTCGATTCCGCGGGCTGCGATTTCGATGGAAGACGGCTTCAGGAATTCGTCGGCTGCGACGTTCGCGTTCACATGCCAGTTGTCCGGAATTACGATGTCGACGATGACGGAAGATTCCTTGGAAAGTGCCCCTGCGGTGTAGTGGAGCGCCGCCTCGGGCGGCTCCATCGCGTTCATGTTGAATTCTTGGGCCTGCACTTTGGTAACAGCCGTTGACAAAATGCAAAGAAAAATTGCGAAAAAGCAACTAATGGTTGCATAATTTTTTCGGGTCTTGAAAATCGCACTGATATTCATAAATTTTCGCTTAAATCTTTGGTTTGGACAATGTTTAATCATTCGGAACAAAAAATAGAATATCGCAAGTCGATCGAGGAACTCTGGCGGCGGTATTCGGAAACAATCTACAAATTATGCGTCGTGCGGTGCAACTCTGCCGAAGAAGCGAAGGACTTGTTCCAGACCGTGGCGTTGAAATTCTGCGAAAACATTGAACAGCTGTCGGACAGGGAAGACATGCTGCCGTGGTTGATTTCGGTCATGCGGCATACGCATTTGGATTTGCGAATCGAGAAAAACCGTACGCTGTGCATGTCGGGATATCAGGGCTGCTATTCGGAGTATGCCTCCTTCTGCGAGGAGGAATCCATGTTTTATGAGGGCAGGCCCGCTTCTGAATTGCTGTACGCGATGGAAAAGACGCTCGAGCGGGTGACGCCCCTCGAACGGATGCTCGTGGAGATGAAATTTTACGGCGGGTTCTCGGTTCGGGAACTGAGCAATATTTTTGGCCTTTCCGAAAATGCTGTCCGGAAACGCCGCTTTGCCGCCCTGCGAAAAATGAAGCGCATGATGGAAGAATGGTTCGAACCGACGAAAATGGCGCAATAAAGAGGCAAAACCGCTTTTCTCGCGGGCGATAAATTCGTAATTTTACATTGTGAAGTTTTTATTGAGTATATTGGCCCTTTTCGGGGGCTTTATGTTTGCGTTCGCCGCGGATGCGTGGCACAATTATTCTGTACCGTTCCCTATACGGGATGCAGTCCCCGCCGATGAGGATGGCGTCTGGCTTGCGACCGAAGGCGGCGTGAGGTACAGGGATAGCGTGAACGATTACGTCTTTACTCCGGCGAATGGCTTGGAGGCTTCGAATTTCTATGGAATCGCCAACACGCCGATAGGGGTGTACGCGGTTTCTGAATATGGCTTGATCGCCCGCATGAACGATGACTTTGCTTCGTGGAAAGTCCTGAACAGGTCTTTTGCCGCGGGTAACGTCCGTGTTGTTCCCGGGATGGTCGAATATGCGGATGGCGTCCTGGTAATCGCCTTCGAAAACAAGGTCGCCTTCATCGATCTGGAATCCGGACGCTCTATAATTTCGGTCGACCACATCGGTGACGTGGTCCTTTCCGTGTATGGTCCGGAAAAGATTGAAATCCGTGGCGATTCCCTGTATGTATCGACGCTCGTCGGCACCTTGGCCCGTCGCATGGACTGGAAACACCTGGCGGACGATGTGCGCCTTGTGGACCCGGAAACATGGAAGCGGGTGAAGAATGTGTGCCTGCATTGCCGTGATTCCCTGAAGGTCGTTGTCGATGGCGTGACCCTCAAGGACCCCCTTCTTTACAGCGACGGCAAGAGCAGCGTCCTGTGGCAGTTCAAGGAAGGTGACAAGACTTATCTGGTGGGGCGGGAATTTGTCGCCACCTACAGCAAAAAGAAACAGAAACTGACGGACTTGACGGACTATATTCCGTTCAAGCTTAACGGGGCTTACGTAGTTCAGGCGATACCGGAAGGCGGCGTGATTGCGGCTTCGGTCGACGGCTACATGTCCGTGTATACGGGCAAATTCTGGTACGATCCCGTGATGGTGTATCTGGGGTACCCGGCCGGCGCGGAAACGTATAATTACCGGCTGAAAAATTTGTCGATACTGCCGAGAGGCTTTGTCGTGGCACATATATGGGGCACGGGCCTTCACCTCTATTGGTCGCTGGGGCAGCAGCCGTTCTTCGATGCGCTTCCGGGTGTAGGGAACTGCTTGAGCGAGTATGACGAAAATTTCTCTGTGGTTGTCGGTACCACGGTCGCTCCCGATGGGAGCGGATTTCTGGCGGCAACCTCGGCGCCGGATCGGTATGGTATCGATTTCCTCTCTCCTGACGCGAATCTCAGCTGCGCATCCGAGGTCGGAAGCCATTCGATTGCGGGCCCGATGGCCGCACGCCTGGATTCCGCGACGCAGGATTGGATTGTGTATGTCTCTTACCGCACCGAAGGCGACTTTAGCGCCTTTTCTTCTGGAGGTCTCGATATTGTTCGCTTCCCGTCTCCCTCAAAGAACGGCGGGCGCCTGCTCAATCCCGAGTTGAAAACGCTGGAGGGCCTTGAGGGCAATACTCTTATCGACATGGCTGTTGACGAAGAGAACGAAGTCTTGTGGTTCGTGACGGCTACCGGAATAGGATACGTGGAATTCGACAGGGATACGATTCGGAAGCCGCTCTCGATTAACGGGATGCTTGGCGCGGAATATACGTCGATAGACGTGGACCCGCATGGCAACATCTGGGTCGGAACGGCAATGCAGGGCATATACCGCCTGGAACGCCGTAACGGGTCGTTCGATACATTGTCTGCGACGCACTTTACTATGGTCGACGGCCTTTTGAACAATATGGTCCTGGATTTGTCTATCGACAAGAAGAACGGGGCGATATGGGCCGCTCACGAAAACGGGGTTACGAGTTACCACCGCAATGACTTGCGCAGGGCCAAGACCTTCATGACGGATTCCGCCGATGCCGAAATCAAGGTGTACCCCATTCCGTTCAATCCGCACTTGCAGCGGTTCCTGACTATAGACCACATATCGGAAGATGCCCGAGTCGACATCTACAATCGTGGAGGTTCCCTGATTCGCTCGTTTGCCGGTGACGAGGTTGCTGGCGGTCGACTTGAATGGGACGGCAAGGGCAAAAACGACAGGTATGTGACGCCGGGCGTGTATTTTTACGTTGTTCGCACGTCGTCCAAGGTTAAGAGGGGCAAGTTTATCATTAAACGCTGATGGGGGTGAGTATGTTCGCGAAAAAGACATTCGTTTCCTTGGCGGCTTTGTTGGTCGTGGCTGCCGTGACGTTTATATTCCAGGCCTGCGCTGGCGAACGCCAGGGGCTCGTGTGTTCCGAAATCCAGTATAGGCTCGATACGCAGACTTATTCCCCGGACCAGCGCGCCTATATCGAAAATGAATTGAACGAGTGCCGTGCGGAAGAGGCGAGAAAACGCGGCGAGGATGCCCAGATCAGGCAGGGCATTTACGAACGATATGCAGCGAGCGGCATTGCCGATACCACTTCGGCGGATTCGAGTTCCGGTGATATTTCCGTTTCGAAGGCGCTGGAGGATTCTTCGGCGGCTGCTACGGTGAGCATCTACGAGCGCTACAAGGCGGTCGACACGACGGGCACGTCTGCTCCGGGCGCTGACGCTGCCGAACCGGCCGATACTTCCGCTGCCGAAGCAGGCAGTTTCCAGTAGGGCGGTTCCCGTAGATGGCACGCATCCAGACACTTGCGGGAGAATGGTTTGAACCGGACCTGCCGGGACGCCTCCTGAAGATTGCGGGCGATATCCGCGATGCGGGTGGCCGCGCCTTCTTGGTGGGCGGCTGGGTCCGCGACGCGCTTTTGGGAAAGTCTTGCCGCGATTACGATGTCGAAGTGTACGACATGGCGCAGGACGCCCTGGTGCCCATCCTTTCGAAGTATGGCCGCACGAACCTGGTCGGGAAGGCTTTCGGCGTGATTCACCTCGCCATGAAGGGGCTTTCGCTCGACTTCTCGTTCCCGCGCACCGAAAGCAAGGTGGGCTACGGGCATCGCGGTTTCGTGGTGCATACCGACGAGAAGCTCAGTTTCAAGGAGGCGGCGCTCCGGCGCGACTTCACCATCAACGCGATGGGCATGGAACTGCCGGAACTCACGCTGTGCGACCCTTATAACGGGATTGGCGACCTGAAGGAGCGCGTATTGCGCCACGTGGGTCCCGCCTTCGCGGAAGATTCCCTGCGCATATTGCGCGGGGTGCAGTTTGCGAGCCGCTTCGGGTGCACGCTCGCGCCCGAGACCGTTGAACTCTGCCGTACGCTCTCGCTTGATGACCTGAGTGTGGAACGCCTGTTCGAGGAATTCAAGAAGTGGCTCCTGAAGCCGGGCAAGCCTTCGCTCGGGCTCCGCGCCTTTTTGGACATTAAGCTCGACGGATACTTCCCCGAAATCCGCCCGTTCGAAGGTTCCTGGGAGACGCTCGGCGAAATCCTCGACAATATGGTGGAATTGCGGGATTGCAGCGGCCTTTCCGACAGCCAGAAAATGGATTTCGCTTTTGCCGCGCTTCTTGCGGGGAGTGCGGGAACGTCCCTCGATTTTCTCGGACGTATTACCAATGAAACGCACCTGCTGAAGAATGTCCCGTTGCAGTTGCAGGCGCTCCGGCAGCTTGACGAAGGCATCGTAAACGACATTCCGGCGCTCCGCCGTCTGGCTGTAAAGCTGGATGGGCTCAGGCCGCTTTGCCTGCTGGTGCAGAGCATCCCGTGCCGTTTCTTCAAATCGCCTGATTTTGCGAAATGCTTGTGGAAATCCGCCGGCGAATACAGCCTGCTCGAAGCCGCCCCGCAGCCCTACCTCACAGGCAAGATGCTCATGGACCTGGGCGTAAAGCCCGGCAGGCAGATGGGCGAAATCATCAAGCAGAGTTTTGAACTGCAGCTTGACGGCAAGATTGCTAGTGCTGAAGACGCAGTTGCTTGGGCGATGAGCTTTCAGCAGTGATTTTTTTGAACTTAGAGCTTAGATAAGTTCCTAGTTCTGAGTTACTAGGATTGCATTTACCGAGAAGATTCTTGATAAAAGCTATACTAGTAACTAGGAACTACTAACTATTAACTGCCGCTATACAAAACTTGGCAACTTGTTGCCTAGTTGCTGTTATCCACTATGTGGAGAAGCGGCTCACTTCCAGCGGAACATTCCCGTAATGCCCGCGGGCACGGCGAACACTATCATCGGAATCTGGATGAGTTCTGTCGGCAAGAAGGCGAACATCTTGCGCTTGGAATGCAGTTTCCAGGACGCAATCATCAGGAATACGAAATCCACGACGATTTTGGGCGCGATGCTGAAAACGCACCACTGCCACGGGAAGTCCAGGAAGGCGACGCACCACGGGCTTATGAACATCCAGATGTAATACGTGTAGATGAGCGTGAGCAGCAAGACGTAGGCCTTGCTCTCGTAGTTCGTGCCGTTGCTGCTCCAGCGGGCGCGCTGGTTGAACAGCTGCTTCCACGTGTGTACCGGCGCGGTCTCTATTACGGCGTCCTTGTCCAGGTTGTAGCAGACCTTGGTGCCGGGAATCTTCATCATCTTGTGGATGAGCATGTCGTCGTCGCCGCTCGAGAGGTTGATGAGGTCGCCAAATCCGCCCACCTTGAAGAACAGTTCCTTCTTGTAGGCGAGGCATGCGGCGCTCGCGACGATCGGGTGTCCCCAGCTGAACCCGGCGGCTTCCATCGCGGTGTAGCCGAGGGTTTCGAGTTTCTGGTAAAGGTGCGGCATGGTGCGGCTGCCGTTGTTCTGCTTCGGCCCCTGCACGATGCATATCCCGTCCACGAACCGGCCCGCCATCGCGGTTATCCAGCTCTTGCGTGGGATACAGTCGGCGTCCATCGTCAAAAGCACTTCGTTTTTCGCGATTTTGAACGCGCTTTCGAGGGCCCGCTTCTTGGGACTAGCGATTACGGGCAAATCGGGGGAGAGGCTGAGCACGCGGAACTTCGGGTGCGTCGCGGCGAATTTCTCGAGAATCTCGCGGGTGGAATCCGTGGAGCGGTCATCCACGCAGATGACTTCCCATTCGCCGGCGTAGTCCTGTTCGGCCAGCGCTTCGAGCGTGCGTTGCGCAAATTCCTCTTCGTTCCTCATTGGGACCACTACCGAGACGCTCGGGGTCGCTTTCGGCCCCTTGTAACGGTGCGTGCGGACAAGCCCTATTATGAAGAATAGGAACAGGAGCACGTAGAGTGCGGTGAGGCATGCGATGATAATACCGCCCATGCGCGCAAATGTAGTAAAAAGAGTTCTTCGTTCTAAGTTCCCAGTTCCTAGAGTGAGCCTGCTTTTTTCTAAATTACCACTAGTAACTCGTAACTAGTAACTGGTAACTGCGCCTTTGGCGCATGCATATTATGATTCACCCGTCCGCATTTGTGAGCCCGCAAGCCAAAGTCCACGAAACAGCCTCTATTGGCCCGTGGTGCCTAGTGGACTGCGGTGCGGAGATAGGGGAAAACGTGGTTCTCGAGTCCCGCGTGCACGTTTACGGCGGGGTCTCCGTCGGCGCGAACACCCATGTCTATGACGGGGCCATCCTCGGCGCTCCTCCGCAAGATTTGAAATATGCGGGTGAGCCGACACGCCTCAGCATTGGCGAAAACTGCACCATCCGCGAGTACTGTACGCTCAACCGCGGTACGGTCCAGGGGGGCGGCTGCACGCGCGTTGCAGACAAAGTATTGGTCATGGCTTACTCGCACATCGCACACGATTGCGACATCCGCGAAGGTGTCGTCATCGCGAACGGCTGCCAGATTGGCGGGCACGTGCGAATCGGCGAATATGCGACCCTCGGGGGCGTTACCGGAATCCAGCAGCGTAACCAGGTGGGCGCCTATGCCTTCGTGGGCGGCACGCACAAGGTGGACCGCGACGTGCCCCCCTGCACCAAGGCGTACGGGAGCCCCATCCGCTTCGGCGGGCTCAACCTGCATGCGCTCCGCTTGCACCCGGACCTGTTCCCCGAAGAGCGTGTCGAGGCGCTTTCCCGCGCTTACCGGGAACTCTACCGCAGCGGCCGCCCCGTATCCGAGGTTGTCGAGGAACTGAAAAAAGGCCCGGAACTCCTGTTCCAAGCCTTTTTCGACGAGCATTGGGGCGGCACTCTCGTTCGCCCGTAGCTAAAGCTTCTTTAGATGGTCGGGAACGCCTTTACTGTGTAGGCGTCGAACGTCTTTTTCATTTCGGGGAACCATTCACCGGCTTCCTGGTTGTAAGCCTGGAACCCGCTGGTCTTGCCGTAGGCCCAGTAGTGCCAGCTGATGCCGTAGCTTTCGGCGGCCTTGATGACGTACTGTGTCCATTGCGCGCGCATGGCTTCGCTCGGGGCATCAGCTCCGCATTTCGAACCATTGCGGCCGATTGCGCCGAATTCGCCCATGTTCATGGGAACGCCGTGTGTGCCGTCTGTATCGGGGTAGTACGCTTTGGCGGAATCGACATACGATTTGAAATCCCTTCCAATCTGGGTCAGGTCGGAGCTCGTGATTCCCGCTCCGCAGGGGTACGTGGTGGCGGTACCCTGGTGGGTGAACTCATAGGGATCGTAGTAGTGACCGCTCACGATGATGTTGCCGTCCTGGGGAAGGTCGAGCTGCTTGATGGCGGCGAACTTGGAGTAGCCGTTGCCCTCGAACATGATGGTCTTGGTCTGGGTTACGGCGCGGATGGCGTTGTAGCAGGCCGTCATGATGGCGTTCACGGTCGAACTCTTCTTGATGTCGTGCGGTTCGTTCATGATTTCGTAGACGAGCAGGCTATCCGGGAATTCGTTCAGCGCTGCCGCCACCTGGGTCCACATGATGACGAACCTGTTCAGTTCTTCGTTGAAGGCCACGGGATCGTCCTCGTAGTGTACCGCGGCGTAGTTCATGTCGTTGTAATGGTGGAAATTGACGATAACCGCAAGTCCGAGGCTGTGCGCGATTGCGATGTCTTCCTTGACGCCGGCGAGGCGCAGCGGGTCGATGTTGCCGTCGATATCGGCATCCTGTTCCCAACGTACGGGAAGGCGCACGGAATTGAAACCGGCTGCCTTGATAATCTGGAAGTCCTCGTCCTTGATGCAGTTGCCCCAGCCGCAGTCAGCGTTCGCGCCGGTGCCAACGGATTCCCAGGAGTTGCCGAGGTTGATGCCGTGGCCGAGCCTCTGGTTCATGGCTCTGCCCTTGGAGTAGTCGACCGCCGGGTGGCTCTTGGTATTCTTGTCATCGTTTTCCGAAGCCTGGTTTAGACCCCCGCCGCCTGAGTTGCAGCCTGCGAGGATTAATGCGGTCGAAAGAGCGATAATGTATTTGTAAAAAAGCATGGATCACCTGTCGTTGGTAGTTCTATACTGAAATTTAGACATATTCGTCCTTGTAGGGATATGTTTTTAAAATAATTCGGTTACGATAGTAAACGAGTGATAATTTGTAAAATGTGAAAAAAACATGTTTTTTACCACATCATTTGTCATGTTTACACGTATGAGTACACTTTTTCAAAAAAAAAGGTAGTACAATGTCCAAAAAACAAGTTATATTGTAAGCCATTGAATTTGGAGATTTTGTACCATATGAAATCACATCTGCAGACCATCATCTGGAAGTGCGCCGTGGGCTCGCTTCTTCTTGCGTCTTTCTCCTTTGCGAGTTTCAGCGACTTTAGGGATAGAGATAATTCCCGCTTCGTTACACGCGAGGCTAAACCTTTCCGTCCAGACAAGGACGTGGTAAGCGTCGTCATGCGCGAAGCCATCCCCCGCGGCGGTGGATATACCTACCAGTACCCGCGTGAAAACCCTGAACCGATCCTCACGGATAAGTACGCCATGGAAGGTGCTCTTTCCATGGAAATTGAGCTTATCGCGAGCGACTATTCCGGTGTGGCTATCTGTATTGCCGGTTCCGTGGACCTTACCCCCTATTTTGAGGAAGGCGTCCTCGAGTTCTGGATCAAGGGCGACAAGGGCGGTGAAAACGCTCTGTTCGTGCTCGTCGACGACGGCGTGAAGAGCAACGGTGAATCCCTTCAGGTGAAGCTCCGCTCCAAGAGCCTCGGTGAAATCACCACCGAATGGAAGCATTTCAGCATTCCGCTCAAGCTGTTCGGCAAGACCGGTGTGTACTGGGACGCGAAGAACACCCGCGAAGTCATGCTCCCGTTCTCTTGGGAAAACTTCAAGGGCTTCCGTCTCGAAGTCCGCAAGGATGAGAACGAGTCCTTCAAGGTCTGGATTGACGATATCGTAATCAAGAAGCACGGCAAGGCTTACGAAGGCCCGGCCAACTACCCGTTCCGCAACGCAATTTAAGAGGTCCCCATGCGTAAATTACCGTTACTCTTTACGACTTTGCTTTGCTCTTCCCTCGCTTTTGCGCAGGAAACCGAAGATGCGCTGGATGCTAGCGTCCCTGAGACCGAAGCGGTTGAAGAAGCCGCTCCTGCCGAGGAAGCTGTTGCCTCTGAAGAATCTGCTCCTGCTGAAGAAGCCGCTCCCGCCGAGGAAGCCGTTGCTTCTGAAGAATCTGCTCCTGCCGAAGAAGCCGCTCCGGTAGAGGAAGCCGCTGCCGAGGAACCGGCTGTCGAGGAAGCCGCTCCGGTTGAAGAAGCCGCGGCCGAACCGGCACCCGAGGAAGCCCCCAAGAAGGAATTCGCTTCGGCTGCACCTACGGCAGTACCTGCCGCCGTGGTCGACGCTCCGGCAACCAAGCCTGCCGAAGAACAGTTGAAGACCATCGAAGACAATATGGACAATATTGCCGAAAACATGGAATCCACGCTGATGGGCAAGGATGACGCCCCTCTCGCTGTTTCCGGTTTCATGGCGTTCCGTCTCAAGAACTTCCACTATTCCGAACCTTCCGAGTACTTTGCTAGCGATAAGGCTCGTACCTCTGTCGACGCTATGTTCAAGGCGAACATTGTCGCGATGCCGAACTCCTACATGACCCTCTGGACGAACCTCACGTTCCCGTTCGACCTCTCGGGTTTCTTCTCTAACAACCTCGGTTCTCAGCCGACCAACGTGCCCACGTCTAACGAACGCGTGCTGTTCGACCACTCTACCGACTACTACTCCTCCACGATCGATGAAGAAATGAACTTCGGTATCGATATCCGTGCTGGCGTGTTCGGTGCCTATGTCACGGCGGGCGGCGTCATCTGGGCGAACTCTTCTCCGCTCACCATGTGGGAGCGCGAAACCATGCCCCGCTTTGGTTGGGTGTACGAAACCTTCGAAGACGAAAAGACTGTTAGCACCTACTACAAGGAAAAGGTGTTCAAGCCGGTCAAGGAAGGCGGCCGTGCCTTCTGGACCAACCGCTCCTTCGGTGGCGTTTTCCTGAGTGTTTACCAGTTGCCGTTCGACTTGACCGCCCAGGCGATGGTGTCCCAGCCGGCTGACATGGACGTCGGTACTCGTGACGGTCTGCGCATGTACGGTGGCCAGCCGGGTGAACTCGAAATGTCCGGTGACTATGATCTCCGCGGCGCCGTCTACCATGGCCGCATTGCGAAGAACAAGATTGCCGAGAACCTGACAATCGGTGCCAACTACATGGGCGTCGTCTTTGACGAGGCTGTCGTGTACGAACCGGAATTCTACGGCCAGTACAATGCGTTGAGTGTTGATCCTTACATCATGAACACGCATGTGGCCTCCATCGACTTCAAGGGCAATGTCACCCCGAAGCTCTACCTCATGGCCGACGTGGCCTTGAGCTTGACGGATTCCCTCAAGTTCTACAAGGGTGAAGGTGCCAAGCATAACTCCGGCTACCAGGAAGACACTTACAAAACGAAATGGAACACTCCGCAGGTCGGTGTGTACGTGAAGGCCCAGAGCAAGTACCTCGAAGGCTGGCCGATGACTCTCGAAGCCATCTTCCTCCAGAAGGACTTCTACTCTCCGTTCTCCATGTCCAACCCCTCTCGCTTCCTTGCTTGGCGCAAGGATGAATTCGCCCTCAACTCCGGTTCTATGCGCTATACCCCCAACATGGCGGGTCTTAACCTGAAGATCGAACCGGAATTCAACCGCGGACACCTCGATATCCAGTACGGCTTGCACAGCCAGGTCGAAGAGGGTGACGACGTGTTGCTCTTCAACTACCGCTTGAACGGCCGCAACCTCTGGGAATCTTCGAACTCTTGGACCAAGCACAAGCCGCTCTTCTGGGCCGACTCGGGTAACGCTATTTACAACGGCTACGTGGAACGTGCCGGTGTGCTCACTCCGGGTGTCGGCGTGAAGATGACCCGCCAGCAGGGTGGTCTCCGCGGTGGTACGTGGGAAATGTGGGAAACCTTCGTCGCTTACGAAAATGCCCAGCAGATTCAGGACTCCGTTGTCCCGAGCCACACCAAGTGGTCCAGCTACCTCTCCCTCGCGGGCGGCTATGATATCGGCCACTGGTTCGGTACCGACAGGAACATCGTGATGAGCGGTTATGCCTCTATTTCCGGTGTCTCCAAGACTATTGCCCCGATTGCTTACAGCGAATCTCAGAGTGACATGCTCTTGTGGAGCTTCTACGGTCAGCTTGAACCCGCCATCGCGGTGACGCCGACCTTCCACCTTGTGGGCATCCTCGGTCTCGAATCGTTCCGTTCCGAATACGGCTACATCATCGACTATGCGTCCAACAACATCGAAAAGTCCACTCCGAAGAAGCCGACGCATTACAACGATGTGAACACGATGCTGTACCGCAAGGCTCCTATCAATTACCTCGAAACGGCTCTCGGTCTCGGTTTCGACTGGAACTTTGCCGACCGTGCCGGTATCCATGTCCGCTACAAGTGGGCTACACATTCCGACGAGACGGAGCCTGACAACGATTGGAAGGGCCATTACATCTACGCCGAAACTAAAGTATGGTTCTAATGGAGGCGCGATAAGAGTATGAATTTCAACAAAAGTGCTTCAAAAATGATGACTAGAACTTTGAGTGTCCTTGCGCTGACTGCCGGAGTCGCTGCCGCATCTGTGGCCGGCAACCAGGAAGCCCTTGCAAGCAAGGTCGATTCTGCCAACGCTCACCGCGGCCTCGAGGTCACGGGTGCTGTACGCGGCGTTGCCCAGGCTGCTTATTTCGAGACCAAACAAGATCCATTCGGCGCGGTTACGATGCCCGATGTGGAAAGGAACGAGTTCGTGAACGCCGACTTCAACTTCGGCTTCCGCCCGTGGGAAAGCGTCCGTGCGAATGCGATGCTGCGCCTCTATGCAGGCATGCAGGATTACTTCGCTTCTGCCGCAAAGATTATCGAGGTCCCCTGGATCAATGTCGAAGGTCAGGTTGGCAACAACTTCCACTGGGTTGTGGGGGATTTCCGCCAGCAGTACTCTCCGCTGACCTTGTTCGCTCCGGATGTCGACATCCTGTACGAACCGCAGGTGTTCGCTCGCAAGCGCCACATGGCCGAAAAGCAGCAGCTCCTCGAGGGTAACCAGAGAAACCTCCAGGGTGTGAACCTGCAGTTCCGCAGTGATTTGAGCGATGCGCTCGGACAGGTCCGTGCCGAAGGTATCTTCGCCAGGCTGAACCGTGCTCAGGCGCTTGACCTTTCCGGTGCCGAAGGCAACATCCTCCCGAACGACTCGCTGCCGGGTGCAACGCAGGCCTCCAATACCGACAAGTTCCTTTTGGCTGGTAACTTCGAATTGTTCCCGCTCAAGAAGAACCTGTACGTGGCTGCTACCGCGATGTACATCTTCGATGACGAAGATAGCTACGCCTACACGTATCGCCACTATAATGATGGTGGCGAATTGACGACGGATGTGGGCGACCCGTACAAGCTTGACGAAATCAATCCGTTCGAACTTGATCCGCAAAAGACTCTCGTCGCGGCTGGCCGTCTTGGTGCCGATATCGCCGGCATTGTGGATAGCAAGAACCTCATTCTCGACCTTACGGCGGAAGCTGCCATGTCGATGGATGAAGTTACCACATCTTCCAAGTTTGTGCATCCGAATGCCACTAGCGCGGATGCCGTGCCTCTGGACCTGAATGAGGATGGAGCCATTACTCCTGACGAAATCTTCGCTATTGATCCTATTAGTGGTGGATTCAAGATGGAACGCGTGACGGAAACCAAGAACGGTTTGGCCGTCAATGCGAACGTCAATGTGGGTTACAAGACCGACTCTTGGACAGTCCGCTTGGCCGGTGATGTAATCATGAACGATAGCCTCTGGTTCAACAACCTTGCCCAGTCGCCCAAGTTCTTCGCCCAGCGCATCCTGAATTCCGACTACGATGGAAATACCGTCAAGTACAGCGTGCATTCCCCGCTTTACACGACCTTCGACGCTCTCTACAACTTCGCTCCGAAGTTCTCTCCGGCGCCGGTTACCATGAGAACGGACGACAACGGTTTCAAGACGCAGCCTGAAAGCTACAACATCGCTCCGTACAACAAGAACTCCTGGACGGGCAATGTTTACACGAAGGCGCAGATTGCCCTCCTCAATGCTATGTCCGATCCTGCGATCCAGATGATTCTCCCCAACGGTATGGCTACTGCGAACCGTACGGGTGGTCGCGCGACCTTGATTGGAAACGTGGGTGAATGGCTCGAAGCGCAGGCTCTGTTCGGCGTCTTCTCCCAGACATCCCCGCTTAGCGGTTTCAAGAAGGTTGCATATACGGAATTCGGTGGCGGAGCGAAGGCTGACGTGTTCAAGGTGCTCGGCATTTCCAGACCGCTCGAAATTTCTGCTTCCTACCGCCATTCCGAACGCAACATGGACTACGATCCGGCCGTGGCTGTCGGCAGCGCCGTAATGAAGACGGACTTCATCAACGCTGGTATCTATTGTCAGTTCCTCCCGCGTCTTGGCATTACCGCTGGCTTCCAGATGGTGACAATGGAAATGAACGATCTCCAGCAGAAGCAGAGCATGGTGGATTACGCTGCTATCGCATCGATTGCCCCGCTTGCCAAGGGAAAACAGTACCAGTGGATGGTTGGTCTTGACTATACGCTTGACAAGAACGCTTGGCTTTCCCTCAACTATGGCTGGGTGACTTCTTCGAATACCTATAATACTGGCCTCGGAAATGCCGGTGCTGCTGTGAACCTGCCTGCCTATGCAGCTGATGCCAAGGTGGATGATGCATGGCCTGGCGAATTCACCAGCAAGTTCTCACAAAATATTATTGAAGCCTCCATTAACGTGGAATTTTAATGGGAGGGAATGACAATGATGAATAATAAGAAGACCACGCTCGTTATTGCGACTGCACTTATGTTCTCTGCGTCGGCGGCATTCGCTGATGCGGATTCCTCCGTCGTCGTTAAGCAGACTTCGTTCTTGCAAAAACTTGATTCCCTGAACAAGGCCATTCTCGGCCTTCGTCTGGGCGGTACGGCCAAGGCGGGTGGTGCCATTTCGCAGGTGCATTCCAATCAACTCGCGGACTACTCCGCGACTAAGGAAAATGAGCTCTATACCGATGTGAACCTCAAGTTCCTCGCCCAGCCTTCTTCCGAGACCCGCCTCGATGTGCAGGTGCGCCTCCACAAGGATTGGCAGAGTGCCATGGACGAGAACAACAACCCGGTTATCGGCCACTGGTTCAGCTACGATGGCAAGATTCTGAATAACCATGTCGATTTCAACTTGGGCTACATGCGTATCGGCTATTCGCCGCTTACCATCAATACCCCGCAGATTGAAATCCTCCAGGAACCGGAAATTTTCCGTCAGAATCGTGTCGAAGCGCTCTCTTACCGTAACCTCGACACTACGTCCCGCCGTCTTATGCAGGGTCTGAATGCCGAGTTCCATAGCGGTGCCGTGGGTGTCGTTGACGATATCTATGCGCAGGCTACGGGTGCCCGTATGCGTAACACCGCCAAGAAGAACGACCAGGTGTTCTTCGACTTCGACTGGGCTGACCGTTATGCTTACGGTCTGCGTTTCGGAGCCAGCACCTTCGGCTTCAACCTCGGTGCGAACTATGTCGGTGCTTTCGACCGCCGCTTGAGCACGCGCTCCCGCGACATGGGCCTGAAGGACACGATTTTCTATGACAACAACAGCGTTTTCTCGGCTGAATTCGGATTCAATTCGAAGAAACTGCTGTCTGACCTGCCGATCAGCTTTGGCTTGAACGCCGAATATGCGATGTCTTGGTGGGATGTCGACATCGAAACGAAGGATGATAGTCCGACGTTCAACACGCAGATCAAGGAATACACGGGCTTCCCCAGTGGCGACCTTACGACGACCCTTGTGTACGTGTCTAACACTGTCGATCTGACCGGTGTCGAAAGAGTCACGAAGGATTTCCTTGACGACAAGGGCAATGCCTTGAATATCAAACCCTACGTGGAAGGTTCGTTCTCCAAGTTCAATTTCAAGGTGAACGGCATGTACTTGATGAACGACAAGGAATTCTGGTCCGAACTCGCTTCTTCGCCGAACTACACGAACAACGGGATTATTTTCAATGCGAACGCCCTCTATGGCGATGCTGATAATGCTCTGATTTCGAACTTTGCCTCGGGCAACCTCGAAAATCTCTACTTCATGGTCTACAACACCGACCTGTTGACGGCTGCAACGCTCATGACCTCTTCCTCCAAGACGGTCCTTTCGGGCAACTCCGAAGCAAGAGAAATGTACTTCCGCCTGTACAACAACTACAAGTTGGCTCATTTCTACCGCAACGGCTACGATGCCAACACCATGAAGAAGCTCGAAGCCGCTCAGGCCGTTCTCCTGATGGATCCGTCCGTGAATCTCGCTCTGCCTTATGGTGTTGCTACGCCTGATCGTAAGGGCTTCGCTGCATCTCTCGATGCTGACTGGGACGATGCTGTCAAGCTTAACGTGCGCTTCTCCCAGTACACTGCCGAAGCGGATGAAAACAAGTTCACGACGATTGGCGCTGGCGTTGGCGTAGATTTGGGCCGTCTGATTCCGAGCCTGGAACGTAAGCTGGAACTTTCCGCTTCCTTTGAAAAGGCGTCCGAGAGTTCCTTCCTCAAGCGCTCCTCCCAGCGCGTTGTCGCGGGCGCTTCCGCCGATATTTGGGGCCCGATTGGCCTTCAGCTTGGCTTGCAGAAGCTGAACAAGGAATTCGAAGCTCTCCCTGTTGGCACGGCTTTCGTCCAGAAGGTTGACGAACTGCTCATCTTCGTTGGCCCCAAGTTCCGTATCGCTCCGGAATCCTATGTTACGGTCCGTTACGGCATGCTGAATAACTCCGTGGATTACCTGACCACGGATGCGACTGGGATTGTGAAAAAGAATCTTTCTGTCGACAAGAACCTTATCACTGCCGACGTTACGGTTAATTTCTAGTGAGGTCGAAAATGAAGAATTTAAAGATTTCTCTTCTTGCTGCCGGTGCGACTATTGCGCTTTTGGCTTGTTCCTCCTTGGAAGTCAGCAATCCGGAAGCCGAGAATTTCCCGGTTGGCTGGTCGCTTGCTGAATATATAAGCGTGAACCCCGATCTCCGTGCGCTCCAGATCATGGACAAGGTCACCATCATCAACTCGATTTCGAAGTTGCCTTCTGATTCGGCCGAGTTCATGGCTAACCCTGATTTGAAGCAGTTTGCCATTACCTACGCAGGCTTTACCGAAGAAAGCTACGACGTGGATAATATCGACAAGCGTAAACACCTCAAGAACTTCAACATCAACGGAGTCTCCAACGAGGCCGTGGTGTTCGATTCCCTGCTCGCAGGCAAGACCGTGTGTGCGGCGATGCTCAATGGCAAGGGAGTGGCTTTTGATTCGACGGTGATTGAACGCCAGTATCTTGTCTATGGCAAGACCGAAGGCCGTCCTTTCCGCAAGTGCGGGGCGGGTGACCAACTCGTGAAAAAGGGTGAATGCCAGGCTGACGCAAGCGAGGCTGTTGGCTATAGCAAGCACCTGTACTGCGCTTCTGAGGGCGTGACCTACTGCATCGACTGTGACCTGGTTTTGGATGATTGCCCCGAAGTTATCGTCGAACCGGAGAGCTCTAGTTCCGAGGCGGCTCCTGAATCTTCTGAAGCTGCGGCCGAAGTCGAATCCAGTTCTTCTGAAGCTGCACCCGTGTCCAGCGAAACTGTTGAACCCGAAAGCTCTGCCGGCGAAGGCGGTGAAACCGCTGAACCGCAGTCCAGTTCTGCAACGGAACCTGTTACTGAATAAAAGGTGGGATTACTATGAAACTCAAACTTTTTGTAACGACAATTGCGGTTGCCTGCGTGGCAATGTCCCAGGCTGCAGCCGACAAGGTGATTGGCTATTTCCCCTACTGGAGCCAGTATTCCCAGTTCTATCCGAAGGATATCCGCTACAACACGGTTACCCACATCCACTATTCTTCGCTCCTGCCTGCTGAAGACGGCTCGCTCGCTTTCCCCGACGAAAACGACGCTCCGAACTACGACTCGCTCGCGAACATGTGTGCCGCCAACAATGTGAAGCTGGTGGTTTCTGTCGGTGGCGTGGAAGCCGAAGGTGCACTGAAGGCTATCGCTGGTTCTGACGAGGCCCTCTCGACGTTTGTTGGCAACCTCAAGACTTGGGTTGGCGAACATAAGGCGAATGGCGTGGAACTCGACTGGCAGAACATCACTGCTGACGATGCCGCGGACTATGCGAAGATGATGAACGCCCTCGTGGATGCCTTCTCCGGCATCATCGTGGCTTCTACCATGTACCCCTTGGCAGCGATGGAACCGTACACCGCTGAGGTAATGAACAAGCTCTCTTACATCAACGTGTTCATTCCCGACCAGATGAGCGAAGAGAACTCTACGCTCGTTCCGAACCAGGGCGGCAAGATTATCGCCGAAACTCTCGAGAAGGCCGCTGATGCTGGCATTCAGAAGAGCCTCCTCGTGCCGGTGGTCTACTTCTACGGCAAGTCCTTCCTGGGCGCTACGGGCTTCGGTTCTTCGCATCAGGGAACGGGTAGCGGTAACGAAGGTTACCTGCCGTACAAGGAACTCATGAGCAAGTTCGACACTCCCGACTACAAGGTTTCCTTCGATTCTGACTCTCAGTCCGAAATTGCCGTGAGCAAGGAAGAAGCCATCGTGTTCATGGGTATTCCTTCTGTGAAGGCTGTCGCCGTGAACGTGAAGAACAACGGTTATGCCGGCGTGGCGGTTTACGATGTGTCGCAGGACCATCATGAACCCATCGTCTCCGTGCTGGTGACTATCGGCTTGGAACTCCGCCCCGGCGTGAACTACAAGGCTGCGAAGAAGTAATCTCTCGCAATAGAACATTTAAGAAAGCGTCCGGCCTACCGGACGTTTTCTTTTTGTTCCCTCACGTTATCCTGCGTCGCATCTCGTCACACTGCCGCCTTGTGCGGCAAGGCAAGTGTGCCCACGTCACCCCGCGTCACCCCGCACGCCGTAGGGGCAAGAGTGTCCATAAACATTGTTTGGCAAGCGTGTCCACTGGCATCAGCCCGTGGATGCCCTTGTCTCGCCATAGTCTCGCCATCGGCATGACGTAGGGCAAGGGGGCCCTCGCACATTGCGTCTCTTCGCGTTCGGGCGTGGCGTAGGGCAGGGATATCCTCGCCGCCCACGTTCACCCTGCGTCACACCGCCGCCTTGCGCTGCCAGGCAAGTGTGCCCGCGTCACCCCGCACCCCGTAGGGGCAAGGGTGTCCATAAACATATAAGGCAAGCGTGTCCACTGGCATCCGCCCGTGGATGCCCTTGTCTCGCCCTGGGCACGCCATCGGCATGGCGTAAAGAATGGACTCCATCGCACATTGCGTCTCTTCGCGTTCGGGCATGGCGTAGGGCTGGAGCATCCTCGCCGCGTCCGTCGCATCTCGTTGCCATCGGCATGACGTCGGGCAAAACAAAAACCCCGGCGATGTGCCGGGGTTAAATTCTTGCGGGCTGTTAGCCTTTATTTCTTTTCCCAGGTGTAGCTGCTGAAGTTGCTGCCCTGCTTGATGCGGACGAAGTACTTGCCAGCGCTCATGCCTTCAACCGGAATCCAGTTGGTTCCCGCACCGAGCATCACCTTCTGACTCTTTTCCACATGGCCGAGAGCTGTGAAGATTTCGACGGATGCGAGGCCTGCCTTCGGGCTGGTCAGCATGATGCCTTCGTTGTTGAACTTCGCCTTGAAGGCTGCCTGCGGCTTCTGGGCCATAATCGGGTTCTTTCCGCCGTTGCCCACGATGACGATGACGGTCGAGTCGATAGCAGCTCTTTCAGTTGTTTCGGCAGCGACAGCCCTGATGGCCACGGTGGCGTCCTGGTCGGCGGTAATGAGGAAGCCTTCGCTATTCACGAGGTAGATGGAGGATTCCGCTCCGTCAAAGGTGTAGTAGATCGGAGCCTTGCCGTAGAATGTCTCGCTGGCGAAGAATCCCGGGATTACGGCACCCTTGTCAACGGTCATCGACTTGAAGTTGTCGCCCAGCTTGTCGTCCATCTTGGCGTATTTGACCGTAATCGTGTCGTTAAAGGCGATGTAGCCGGTTGTGGCCGGAGCGGTGGCCACGATTTTTGCCGTGCCGAGGGTTCCGGTGAATTCGTACATGTACACGCTGGCGCCTTCAGCCTGGCCGAAGCAGGACTTGGAGTTGGAGCAGGTGGCCTTCTTGATCTTGACGATTTCGGGGTTCAGAGACTGGACCGTGAATTTGGATCCCTGGTCCGTCTCGCCACTAGCGGATACGATAACATCCATCGTCTTGCCGTCCTGGTCCAGGTCTCTTCTCTGCTTGCCCCTGGTGCAGTCACCAGATGTAAAGCAGTTGAAGTCAACGAAACCGCTGATGGTCTGCTTGGGTTCGGCAGTAACAACAATGACCGACTGGGAACCGTCGTTGCCGGTCATGATGACGAAACCGGCGGATTTGACGGCACCTGCCGATGTAACGACGGATTCGTCGCTGGAGGTGTAGGTACAGCCGGACTTAAAGGAACTTGCAACGCTGCCGGCAGTTTCCTTGACGGTGGTTGCCGAGAACGAGCAGCTTCCGCTTTTCAGGGTCGAGGCATATTCCGAGGCCCAGTTGGTGGCGTGTCCGGTGAGGTATTTCTTTACGAAGTTACCCGAGTTGGTGTAGCTTGCGGTGGCGAGGTCGGACTGCTTGGTGAGGGCCTTGTCGCCTGCGAACATGGCAGATCCTTCATCGGAAGCGTTACCAATCTTGGTCACCTTCTGGCGGAGGCTCCAGTTGCAGTTGCTTATCTTGTTCTGCTCCATGAAGTTCGTCCAGTCGGAAGAAGCGCTCGTGTTGGCGTCGCTCTTACCGTCGGCAGTCGTTGTACCCCATTCGGTAATGAACACGGCGTTTCCGCCGTTCTTGCACGATGTGACCGCTCCGCCATAGGAACCCACGGAGTGGGTGCCTGCATAGAAGTGGAACACGTAGCCGATGTTGTCGCCGCTTACGCCGCCGCAAGATCCCATCTGGGACCAGTTCGGGGTACCTACGAGGGCGAGGTTCTTGCTGCCCGCACTGCGGATGCCGCCGATAACGTCGTTGGCGTAGCTCTTGATCTGGCCCCAGTCATTGTAACTACCGGCAGGTTCGTTGAACACTTCCCAAATGATGTTCGGCACGTTCTTGTACTTTGCGGCCATTTCACTGAAGAAGGCCTTCGCCTTGGGCTTTTCCTTGCCGTCATAGGCGCGGTGGCTGTGCCAGTCGATGATGATGTAGATGTCGTTCTCGATAGCGGCTTCGACCATTATGTCGATCTTGCCGGTCTGCGATTCAGGGGTGCTGAAATAGGAGTATTTTTCGTCGAGCGGATTGGACGAGCCACCATCGCTATCGTAGTACTGGATACCCATTGCGTAACGGAACACGTCGATTTTCAGGTTATCGACGGCCCACTTGATAACTTCCTTGTTGTAGTACTGGATGCCGGTTGCATCGGACCAGAACATGCTCATGCCGCGGATCATGGCTTCCTTGCCACTTTTCTGACCCACAATTTTGTTTCCATTAGTACCAAGGGCGCCGTGGACTTGCACCGGGCCTACGCGGAGGGGCTTAGCCGTTGATGCGGCTGCATTGGCTTCTACCGCGCCGAGGAGGAGCGCGCCTGCTGCCAATGCCTTTATCGTTTTGCTGATTCTAGTCATAAAAGACTCCTTTATACGCCAAAGATAAATTATGTACACCCATCCAGAGTGTAAAATATAATTTCATTGTTTACTTCCGTATCCGTAGTATCTGCGTTTTGCGACCTTCTGTGACCTTCATCGCATAAACTCCCGCACCGGGAACCAGCTGGTCTACGGGAAGGCTTCCCGACTTTGTAAGATTAATTTTACGCACGATTTTTCCGCTCATGTCGAAGACGGAAATCGTTGCTCCAGAACCGAATCCCTGGAATTCTATCATGTTGCCGACTTGACGCACATCCCTGTGCGCCGAAATCTTTTTTGCCTCGGGAACGGAGACGAGTCCTTGGAGGGCTGCGACCGTATTCCCTGCGGAATTGAGAATCTGGAGGCTCGTGATTTCGAAGGAACCATAGCCGCCCTTGCTCATCTTGGCTTCGAATTTGATGCCGCGTACCGCCTTGAGGACGTCGTCCCTGCTGCAGGCGAAGGCCCAACTGGGGGTCACGAGTTCGGTGAAGTCTCCGTATTGGTCGGCGGCAAGGCTAACGGTCACGTCCTGGAAATCGTCGGAGGGGTGGAAAAGGTAGCCCGGCTCGCCGCCTTCGTCGCCGGTTTCAAGCGTCGCCTCGTTGAGAAGCGCCATGCGGATAACACCCTGCGTGTGGATGCGCACCTTGATGCTGGCCGCGTCGGAGATGTCGAGGTTGCTTTCGTCGGCCTTGAACGATACCGCGACACCTGCAAAGGGGTACTTGAGGTCGGCAGAGGCGTCGTAGGTGGGTTCCGGGGCGATGTACATGGAGGCGGCGACCCTGGTTCCTGTTGCCGTCTGGTATATGGCCGATTGTCCTGAATCCGGCTGCATCTTGGTGACTCCGAACTTGTCGCTGTAGGCTCCCCATTTCCAGAACCCGGCGGCGAAGGTGGACGGGTCGTTGGGTAGCAGCGTGCCTACCGGGGCCGTTACCTGTCTCCTGTTGTTCTCGCTGGGCGTGAAGGCCGTGTAGCCGGTCATGTTGTAGAAGTTGGGCATGTTGCCCGTCATGAGCAAAAGGTAGAGGATGTTGAGGGTCGCGGGGTAGTATTTTTCACCCTTCGGGGAATCGGGCTTGGTGCGCCCTTCGGTGTTGATGAGCGTTTCGTACAAAGTTTCCATATAATGGCCGGGCTCGGAAGCCGAAGCCATGGCGAGTCCGAGGCCACCGACGAACGAGGAGGTGACAAAGTCGCGAACGGGAGTGCCGTCGAGCTTGTAGCCGGCGGAGATGTAGGTGGCATGCTCGTACGAGGTTTCCTTGAGCCAGGGGACGATCTTGTCGTTAACGGCCTTGGCTCCGGTATCGCCGTACCAGTAGTAGGCCCAGGCCATGCGCCACGGGGTGCGGCTCGCGTCATCGAAGAATCCGATACCGTTGGTAATGGCTGCGTTGCCCTGTACGGCCTTGTGGCTGTTCCAGTCGCACCAGTCGGGTACGAGGCCTGTTTTCGAATCCTGGCACTGGCTCACGTCGCTCAGGGTCTTCTTGATGGCGGTATCCCAGAAGGTGTCGTTCGTGACTTCCTTGAACAGGTGGAATGCGCCTATCGCCGCGTAGCTCGGGTTGAAGTAGTTGTTCCAGTTGCTGCCGGGTTTCACGCTTCCGTCGCTGGTCATGTCGTTGCTCTTGATCCAGCTGATAAGGCTCTTCGCGTCAGATAGGTAGCTCGCGTCGCCCCATTGCTTGGATGCCATCACGAGGGCTACCGCGGCGTCGAATTCGGCGTCGGTGGCGCTACCGTCGTCGGCTTTGCCGTTATTGGTGTTGATGTGCCACTTCATGCCGCTGGCGCCGCCGCCCATGGAATACTTTTTCCAGAAGGCCCAAAGCTTGTTGAATTCGCTCTGGTAGTCGCCCTGCGAACCCGACATGTACACCATGATGAGCATGCCGTAGGCGATGCCTTCGGAGACGGACATCTCGGTACTGTCGTTAGGGCTGATGATGCGGGCGGTTCCGTCGCCCATATCTTTGTACCAGCACCCTTTCCAGGTGTCGAAATGAGCCTTGATTGCGCTCGGGACGGCAAACTTGGCCGTATTTCCCTGCGGATAGGCCTGGTTCTGCGGGAATGGGAAAGCGGGCGCGGCGTTAGCTACGCCTGCCAAAACGGCTATGCCGGCGATTGCTGCTAAGTGACGTAGTTTCATAAGGTTATATGTCCTTTACAAGTTGACACACACACCCACCCATATAAAAGATATGCTCTGTATTAGGACTATACTGGTAAACATATTTTTACAGTGACGCACATCTCACGAAAAATAGACTGGGGGTGGCGGTTCGGGGTATATTGTCCCTATTTTACGCCAAAAAGGCATACTTACACCAAAAATGTGACGGATAGAACGCTTTTTCGAAAAAAGCGTTTTTTTTGCTTTTTGTTATTGCTTATCCCGAAAAAAAAGATATATTTGCGGTAAACCATGCCCCCTTCGGGTGGGCTTCACATATAAAAAGAGAGAGATACTATGAACAAGAAAATTACACTCGCTGCAATTGCCGGTGCTGCTGCTATGGCTTGCGCTCAGGGCGCTGTTGCTTCCAGCTTCCTTTGGGATGGCTCTGTCGATACTGAAGGCCGCGTGGAAACCGGTTCTGACGAAAAGACCGCTGGCTACTGGTATGAATACGACGACTCCAACGACAAGGGAACTTCCAAGTTCACTTTCCCGGCTGACGTCGAAGAAAACACCTATGGCAACTTCTACGGCCCGCTCGTCGAAGCCTACGGTGGTATCAAGGC
>NZ_JAFZKX010000050.1 GCF_017551775.1 Fibrobacter sp.
GACGTGGAACTCTACATGTTCGCGCAGGCCAA
This sequence comes from Fibrobacter sp., assembly GCF_017551775.1. Taxonomy (NCBI): domain Bacteria; kingdom Pseudomonadati; phylum Fibrobacterota; class Fibrobacteria; order Fibrobacterales; family Fibrobacteraceae; genus Fibrobacter; species Fibrobacter sp. The sequence goes on from NZ_JAFZKX010000050.1 coordinate 33, forward strand.
CTCGGAACACTGCCGCCACAAGGTGTTCGGTGCCGAATGGACCATCGACGGCGTCAAGCAGGACAAGTCCCTGTTCCAGATGATCAAGAACACCTACCAGCTCCACAACTCCAACATCTTCAGCGCTTACAAGGACAACGCCGCCGTGATGAAGGGCGCTGTCGCAGGTCGTTACTACGCCGACCCGCGCACGAACAAGTACGACTACCACAAGGAAGAAGTCGACATCTTGATGAAGGTCGAGACCCACAACCACCCGACGGCGATTTCTCCGTTCCCGGGTGCCGCGACCGGCAGTGGCGGTGAAATCCGCGACGAAGGTGCGACGGGTAAGGGATCCAAGCCGAAGGCCGGCCTTACGGGCTTCAGCGTTTCGAACCTCAAGTTGCCGGGCGCAATCCAGCCGTGGGAAAAGGACTTCGGAAGCCCGTCCCGCATTGCTTCTGCGCTCGATATCATGATTGACGGCCCGCTGGGCGGTGCCGCGTTCAACAACGAATATGGCCGTCCGAACATCCTCGGTTACTTCCGCACGTTTGAACAGGAAGTCGATGCTCAGAACGGCAAGGAAATTCGCGGCTACCACAAGCCGATTATGCTGGCTGGCGGTCTTGGCAACATCAAGCACCAGCACATCGAGAAGGGTCACATCGACCCGGGTGACCACCTGATTGTGCTCGGCGGTCCGGCGATGCTCATCGGTCTCGGTGGCGGTGCCGCAAGTTCCGTGCAGAACGGTGCCGGTAACGAATCTCTTGATTTTGCCTCTGTGCAGCGCGAGAACGCCGAAATGGAACGCCGTTGCCAAGAAGTGATTGACCGCTGCTGGGCGATGGACGAGGAGAACCCGATTACGTTCATTCACGACGTGGGTGCGGGTGGACTTTCCAACGCCTTCCCGGAACTCGTGAACGATGGCGGTCTTGGCGGTAAGTTTGAACTGCGCAACGTGCCGAACGATGAACCGGGCATGAGCCCGTTCGAAATCTGGAGTAACGAATCGCAGGAACGCTACGTGATTGCCATCGCTGGTGACAAGCTTGACGTGTTCGATGCGCTCTGCAAGCGTGAACGTTGCCCGTACGCCGTGGTGGGCGAGGCCATCCCCGAAAAGCACCTGACTCTCACTGACAAGCACTTCGGTACGACTCCGATTGACATGCCGCTCGGCGTGTTGCTTGGCAAGCCGCCCCGCATGATCCGTAACGAAAAGAGCCAGAAGCGTCCGCTTCATTCTGCGGTTATTCCGGCAGGCGAAGGCGTGAAGGAAGTCGCTCATCGCGTGCTTGCGAACCCGACCGTCGCCGACAAGACGTTCCTCATTTCTATTGGTGACCGTAGCGTGACCGGCATGATTTGCCGCGACCAGATGGTTGGCCCGTGGCAGGTGCCTGTTGCCGACTGCGGCGTGACGAGTGCTACACTCGATACCTACGAAGGCGAAGCGATGAGTATGGGCGAACGTGCCCCGATTGCTCTCATTTCTCCGGCTGCTGCCGCCCGCATGACGGTTGCGGAATCTCTCACGAACATGGCTGCCGCCTACGTGCCCGACATGGGCCGCGTGAACTTGTCTGCCAACTGGATGGCGACCCCGAATTACGAAGGTGACGGTGCAGACCTTTACGAAGCCGTGAAGTCTATCGGTATGGAACTCTGCCCGGAACTCGGCATCACGATTCCGGTGGGCAAGGACTCCATGAGCATGAGTACCGTGTGGTCCGACGATAAGGGTAATCACCGCGTGACCGCTCCGATTTCGCTTGTCATCAGTGCCTTTGCTCCGTGTGCCGACGTGCGCAAGACGCTCACCCCGCAGCTTTTGCAGAAGAAGGACACGACGCTCGTGCTCGTGGACCTCGCTCGTGGCAAGAACCGCATGGGTGCCTCCATCGCAGCCCAGGTTTATAACAACCTCGGCGACAAGGCTCCGGATGTCGATTCCGCGAAGGAACTCCGCGCCTTCTTCGAGACCATCCAGAAGCTCAATGCTGCCGGAAAGATTATGGCCTACCATGACAAGAGCGATGGCGGCCTCTACACGACGGTTGCCGAAATGGCGTTCGCCGGCCACGTGGGTGTGACGCTCGATGCGACCGCCCTCAAGGGGAACCTGCTCGATGCCCTCTTCAACGAAGAACTCGGTGCCGTGCTGCAGGTCGCAAATTCTGACCTCGCGGAAGTTCGCGCGGCGTTTACTGCTGCCGGCCTCGGTGATACGCTCTCCGAAATCGGCAATCTCAACGATACTTACAACATGGTCATCGGCGACTACGCCGAAGGCCTCTCGGATCTCCGCGCCATCTGGAGCGACACGACCCGCCGCATCGCGGCCCTCCGCGATAATCCGGATTGTGCCGAAAGCGAATACACGCTCAAGCTGGAACAGGACAATCCGGGTATCACGCCGAAGGTCACCTTCGACGTCGCGGCGGGTGCAAAGGTCGTGAAGGACTACGCGAGCCGCCCGAAGATGGCCATCCTGCGCGAGCAGGGCATCAACGGCGAACTCGAAATGGCCGCCGCCTTCCAGAACGCGGGCTTCGAATCCATCGACGTTCACATGACCGACATTATCGAAGGCCGCATCTCCCTCAAGGACTTCAACGGCCTGGTGGCCTGCGGTGGCTTCAGCTACGGTGACGTTCTCGGTGCCGGCGAAGGCTGGGCCAAGAGCATCCTCTTCAACCCGAAGGCCCGCAGCGAATTCGAGGCTTACTTCAACCGCAAGGATACCTTCACGCTCGGCATCTGCAACGGCTGCCAGATGGTCTCGAACCTCAAGGACTTGATTCCGGGCGCCAAGCACTGGCCGCGCTTTGTGCAGAACCTCTCCGAACGCTTCGAAGCGCGCTTCTGCTCCCTGAAGGTCGAAGACACTCCGGCCGTGCTCCTGAAGGGTATGGCGGGCTCCGTGCTCCCGATTGCGGTCGCACACGGCGAAGGCCGTGCGGAATTCGCTAGCCGCGAAGCCGCCGAAGCCTGCCTTAAGACCGGCCTCGTGACGTTGCGTTATGTGGACGGCAAGCACGACTACACCGAACGCTACCCGCTCAACCCCAACGGTTCTCCGTTCGGCATCACCGGCCTCTGCTCCGAAGATGGCCGCGCCATGATCATGATGCCGCATCCCGAACGCGTTTACCGCACCTGCCAGAACTCCTGGCACCCGGCGGACTGGGGCGAAGACGGCCCGTGGATGCAACTCTTCCGCAACGGCCGTATCTTTGTAGGTTAATGGTGTCGGGGCGAACAAGCCCTGCGCGCATTGTCACCCCGGATTTATTCCGGGGTCGCCTTTGACAGAGTCATCCTGAACGCGAAGCGCGAAGGATCCAGTTAAGTCTAGAACAAAACCGCTCTCTGCTTCTCGCAGGGAGCTTTTTTTGTGGTCTAATGTTCCAAATTTCGCAGAAAACGTCCAATCCACCCATATTTGCATGTTGCGACACCTCATTCATTGTAAGCTTTTTGAATGTTTTTCGGCATTTTTGCCATTTCTTATATATATTTAGAGAAATACATCAAAAATCAAGGAGTTAATATGCTTAAAAAAATCGGGTTGGGCCTAACTCTTACTGCGGCCTTCGGTCTTATGTCCTGCGATGACAGTTCTAGTACCGGAAGCAGTGGAGGAACCGTAACCATTTCTTGTAAGGTTGTAAGTGAGGATCCGTTTACCATCAAATCCTCTGAAGCGGGCGTTGGTGGTAACATTACATACGAGCTAAAAGATGGCAAAGTGGTCGAAACATATAAATACGACGATTCGGCTCTAGCCAGGGAAGAATGTGAGGACATGAAATCGCGCTCCGGTTACACTAAGGTCAATTGCGATGGGAAGAAAATCGTTGCCTATACCGATGACGAAAAAACTGAAGCTCAGTTCAAGAAATACACCAAGCAGTTGAAAGACTATTGCAATGAAATTGATGGCAAAAAGGTGGATGTCAATGGTTGGGGCGATCCCGATGATGATGGGCCTACAAGTAGCAGCTCCGCAGCCAAGTCTTCTTCATCAACAAAGACGCCCACAAGCGCAACCTCATGTGATTTCAAACTCAATAATGATGTTTGGGAATATTCCTATACTGTAGAAAAGGACGCTTCGGGTACATCTGCAAAGGGAACCGTTCGCTATGAATTCAAGGGAAAGGATGTGACCATTACGGATAACTCCACAAAATCCGGCTCTCTTGTGAAGTCTGTCTGTCCATCCATGAAAGAAAATGATTATGAAGAAACCGATGAATTTGGCTCGGATAAAATGGAGACCACCTGCTCAGGCGATGATATGATTGTGAAAGTAACTACGGTTATCCGTGATTATAAAGAAAATTACGCAACCAAGGAAGAAATGATGCAGGCCTTGACTGCTCAATGCAAAGCGAAGCAGTAGTCGAAGGCTCTCGTTATTCGTCATCCTGAGTGAGACCCTGTCATCCTGAGTGGCGCGAACCACGAAGGATCCAGTTAAGTCTCGAATAAAACCGCTTCTTGCTTTACCGCAGGGGCGGTTTTTGCATTAGAAAATATCTTGTATGAACATCCAATATTTCATTTGCCTGCGAAGTGCGATATTGCTATATTGCGTGTATGAAA
>NZ_JAFZKX010000051.1 GCF_017551775.1 Fibrobacter sp.
CCACCCGCCCGAGCGTCACATGCCCGGGAGCAGTCTCAAAGAACCTGCACGTCGCCACCGGGTACCCGGCATCGAGCAGCACGATGTACTTCGTGCCGTCGCCATCGTGCTCGTCAAATTCCTCCCGCAGCGAAATATGGTGCTGTCGGTTCATGCCCTGAATGCGGACAGAATACGTCCCTGCGCGCTGCCATTCCTCTTCCGCCCGCAGGACTTCGATGCTATCGGTATCAAAATGCATATGCGATTCACAAAAAAAAACAAGTCTAATATAATTTATTAAAGAGACTCTCGCACGGAGAACCAACAAAAAAAAGGCATGCGGCCCCTAAAGACCGCATACCTAACAAACAAGATTTTAAATCAAGATTAGTGCACTTCGGAGAGGTTGTAACCCAGGTGCACACGGCCACCGTTGTTATTGTATCTCCTAATCTCAATTTTCAGCCTACCCGTATTGCTCTTCGTCGTAAAATCGACCAGTTCGAACGCATTCGGAGTCGACATGGACGAAGCCACCTGAGTCCAGGAATTGCTGCCAGCAGGAGCTTCATAGACAATCAAGTCAAGATCAAACGGAAGCCTACCGTTTGCAAGAACAAAGGAACCACTAACCAGCCAAGAAATGGCAGAACGATACCTCTGATTCGGCTTGACGCCTTCTTCATAGAATTCAATCTTATTAGAATTGAAGAAGTCTCCGTTATTGCCGGCCCAGTAACGAGAACGGTTGTAGTTATGCATTGCTCTTGCATCAGGAACAGCATTAGCAACAGCAGCCCCAACATGGTCTACAGCATCAACCTTATTATCTGGATCATGCGTTGCAGCATCGGTAATCGGAGTAATACTAGAGGTCAGCAACAACGCCTTGACAACTTCCGGATGCCACTTGTAGAACGGGAATGTTTTCATAAGCAATGCTACAGAACCAGCAGTGTACGCCGCAGCAGAAGCCGTTTGCATAGCATATGGCTTAAGAACTTCTGTTCGGTTATCCTTTTGTATTGATTTGACAGCCGCATTCGGGAAAAGCAAATCAGAGTAATTCGCGATTTCCGGCTTTATCATTTTGAAGGATGTAACAGGCAGCTTGGGATTCGTTACACTAGACGAATAATGATACGTCAAGTTGTTATGCACAGCACCAACAGTAATTACGTTTGCCGCCATGCCAGCATAATTAATCGAAGATCCCGTACGATAATTAAGATCACCTGCGGAAGCAATTTCGACAGTTCTTGTATCATAGACGAAATCATCAATATACGCACTAGTTTGGTTGTAAGTGGTCTTGTAGTCATCACCCACAGCGAAACTCACCGTACCAACATAGATTTGAGGATTCTCAGTATATCCACTGACTGGGAGAGCCAAATTCACGTTAGACGTATTATCGCACCATCTATCATAGACATAGATTTTCGACTTCGAGGCCAGCGCATTAATAGTCCGAATCGTCTTCGAAGTATTAACAACCTGTGCCGCTGTCGGAGCATGACAGCTAGCCTTAATCACATACTGAGCCGCAGGAACGACATTCACCTTCGTGTTAAGACCAACGCCATTTTCCGTAACGGCAATACCAATATCCTTGCCCGGGTTACCCGGCCTGATAAAGTAATTATACAGGTTCGAATTGATGGCGACATTCGTATATTTCCAGTAATTAATCATCTCATACTTAGGATCAAGATAACCATGTGAATTACGATAATTCGCATCAACAACATCGTTCACTTGGCAGGTTTCCTGCCCAGAGCATGCATTAGAAGCATTAGCCACATTATATAGGTTTTCGTTCACGGTATTGTTATACGCCACATTGTGTGCATTTATGTACGCTCCTCTAGGGCCATACCAGAAATCTTCATTTTCAGCAGCATTTGCTAAAGCAATATACTGGCTTTCTGTATTTACAACTGCACCATCATAAGTATACTTTTTCTGCATCGTGACGCCGCCGTTGCTATTGGCGTAGCCCCAATATTCAAAAGAACCGGTATGAGGAGTAACTGTTGCCGGATTTCCGTCTGCTTGTCTCATCAAAGCATTAGGCCCATAGCTCTTTTCACTCTTCAGATCAGCCTTCTGGCTAACCTGCTTCTTAACGTCCTTCACATAAGCCTTCGGCGTATTGCGCACGGAGGAAATATGACGGCCGAGAACGTCTGCTTTTGCAGTTTCTTCAGCAGCCTGGGCGCCAACAGCAAATGCAGCGCAAAGGAGTAAGGTGGAATATTTCTTTTTCATTTTTTCTCCTATTTGGATACATACAATCTTTAGAATCAACACATTCGTGAACTAACTCAAGATTGCCACTCAAATTTATCCAAATTTTTTTAATTTATCAACAAAACATTAAATAAATTAATCTTACAAAATAATTAAAAAACGGGTGTGTATAAACAACATTCAAACATATGCCATACAAATTTCATACAAATTTGTGTGTATTACAAGGTAATTATCTTTTCACTATTTGTGATAAAAAAGTATCGCGAACCACTTGTTTTTTTCTTGTTTTTTATGCATATTTAAGACGTAAAACAATCATTTTTCACAGGAGAAAATTCATGGCCAATTTAACGATTTCTTTAGACGACGAAGACAAAAAAAGCATCACAAAATTCTGCGATAGAATCGGGATTACAGTATCAGGTCTTTACAACGTTTTTACCAAGCAAGTACTTCGCGAAGGGCGCATTCCATTCGAAATTGGAGTAGAAGTTCACAACCATATTGCCGTAAACGAGCTAAACGAAAGACCATAAAAAAACATCAAAAAGAGCATATAGCAAAACGCTCCAGCGACTAACCGCTGAAGCGTTTTTTCTTTTAAAAATTTGGATTTCTTTATACTTCGCAGGCGAATTCTTCCATGCTCTTGCGCACCGGGTGCCTCGGCGAGGGGCCGCCGTCCGTCGGGTCGGCATAGCCGATATCCAAGAGACATGCGAGTTTCAAGTTATCCGGAAAATCAAACGCACTCTCGATGTAGGAGGCGTTGAATCCGCGTGCCCAAAGAGTCGCAAGCCCGAGGTCAGTCGCCTGCATCATCATCGAAGTGGTGACGATGCTAGCATCCATCACGCCACTATTGAAGTTGTCATTGTACTTTTCGGCGGTATAGCAGTTGGGCTCGTCGTAGCAGACCATGAGCACCACCGGGGCGTTGTAAGCCATGCGGGTAATGCCGCGGATCTTTTCGAGCGCTTCGGGCGACTTGATGACCTTCACGGTCACGGGCTGCGCATTGATGGCGGTCGGCGAAATGCGGCCAGCCTCGAGTACCTGCGCGAGTTTTTCGGGTTCTACCGCCTTATCAGTGAAGGCTCGGCAGCTGTAGCGGTTTTTCGCAAGTTCTATAAACGACATGGATACTCCTTGATTTGCCTTCTTAATATAAATTTTCTAGATTTGCGCGCATGAAGAATTTTTACGTTACAACCCCTATTTACTACGTTAACGACGCCCCGCATATCGGGCACTCCTACACGACAGTCCTCGCGGACATCCTCACCCGCTTCCACAAAATTCTCGGTTACCAGACGTTCTTCTTGACCGGTACCGACGAACATGGCCAGAAGGTGCAGCGTGCCGCCGCCAAGCGCGGTGTCGACCCGCAGGAACACGTGGACGAGTACTACCACCGCTTCGAAGACCTGTGGAAGAAGATGGGCATTTGCAATGACTTCTTTATCCGCACCACGATGCCGGAACACAAGGCCTTTGTGCAGGAATGCCTCCAGAAACTCTGGGACAAGGGCGAAATCTACTCGAAGGAATACGAGGGCTGGTACTCCGTCGGCGAAGAACGCTTCTTCGGCGAAGACGAACTCGACGAGAACAAGTGCGACCCCATCAGCCACCGCCCGGTGGAATGGCTCAAGGAAAAGAACTACTTCTTCAAGATGGGTTCTTACCAGCAGAAGCTGATTGACTTCCTCGAAAGCCACAAGGACTGGATTGTTCCGGACTACCGCTGGAACGAAATCCGCGGGTTCCTCCGCCAGCCGCTGAACGACCTTTGCATCAGCCGCCCGAAGATCCGCCTCAGCTGGGGCATTCCGCTCCCGTTCGACCAGGATTACGTGACTTACGTGTGGTTCGACGCGCTGCTCAACTACGTGAGCGCTTCCACCGCCTTCCACAAAACTTATGCCGACGGCACGCCGATCTGGCCCGCCACCTACCACCTCATCGGTAAGGACATCCTCACCACGCACAGCGTGTACTGGCCGACCATGCTCATGGCGCTCGACATTCCGCTCCCGCAGCACATCCTCGCCCACGGCTGGTGGCTCGTGAACGGCGGCGAAAAGATGAGCAAGTCCGCAGGCAACGTCGTGAACCCGATGGACTACATGGAAAAGTACGGCATCGACGCGTTCCGTTACTTCCTCGCCCGCGAAATGGTCGTCGGTCAGGACGCGAACTTCACGCACGACGGCTTTGTCCGCCGCATCAACAGCGACCTCGCGAACGACCTCGGCAACGTGCTGAACCGCGTGCACCGCCTGGTGCTCAACAACTTTGAAGGCAAGCTTCCCGCCCCCACCGCCATCGGTGACGCCGAGAAGGAAGTCATCGACCTCGCGAACAAGGTCATCGAAGAAATCAAGGAAGGCCTGCCGCAGGCCCGCCTCTCCCAGTCTATCGAGACCATCATGCAATTGGTGCGTAGCATCAACCGCTACCTCGAAGTCAAGGCCCCGTGGAAGCTTGCGAAGGACCCCGCCCTCAAGGACGAACTCGCAACCGTGCTCTACGTTTCTGCCGAAGCCGTGCGCCTCTCGCTCTCCCTGCTGTGGCCGGTAATTCCGGGCAAGGCCGAAGAAGGCCTCGCCATGATCGGTTGCAAGTTCCAGAGTGCCGACGACCTCGCCTGGGGTATCCTCAAGGGTGGTGAAGCATTCGGCGAAGGCAAGCCGCTCTTCCCGCGCATTGAAGAAGAAGTCAAGAAGCAGGAAGCCCAGCCGAAGCCCAAGCAGAACAAGCCGCTGATGGCTGCCGACGTGCCCGCCGCCATGGACATGCGCGTGGCCCAGATCAAGGAAGTAGCCGACCATCCGGATGCCACGAGCCTCTACGTGCTCAAGGTGGACGCCGGCGAAGGCGAACTCCGCACCATCTGCAGCGGCCTCAAGAACAGCTACAAGGCCGAAGAACTCCAGAACCGCAAGATTTTGCTGTTCGCAAACCTCAAGCCGAGCGCTCTCCGCGGCATCATGAGCCAGGGCATGCTCTTTGCCGGCGACCTCGACAACGAAGCGCACACCTGCAGGCTCGTCTCCGTGCCCGAAGACGCCAAGCCGGGTGACCGCGCCCTGTTCAAGGGAGTCGCCCCGAGCGAACCGCGTGAACTCAAGGTGAAGGACTTCGAGAAGATTGCGCTTTCCGTGAAGGGCGGCGCGGTGTTCTGCGATGCGCTTGCGCTCGAAGTGAACGGCAAGGCCGTGACCTGCGACGTGCAGGATGGTAATGGGGTCCACTAGTTATATAGAGACCGCCAGTTCAACCAACAACCACTTGTTTTAAATGCGAGTATTCCTTCTTGGAATACCGCATTTTTTGTTAGCAGCGTCACAAACAAGTGCATTTTATCTCCATTCCATTCACTTTCGTCAAAAACTCAGCGGACAAATTTCCTTTTTTTATTTTTAGCGGTATATTAGGGTTATGAGATTCTTCTACCTGACACTTATCGCGGTTCTTATCACGCTCAGCGGATGCACCATGCACCCGCCTTCAGCATCTGGCTTCATGGAAGCGATGGAACGCACGATTGACGGACCGGACAAGTACGGCGTCATCTCCGCTACGGCAAAGAAGAACAACTTCAGCATGTCGGCCGACGAATGGGAAATTCCTGTCGGCATCGAATACGTAAGCTCGACAAACAACGGTTTCGTCTCGGGCTTCGGACTCCTCCCCTCCCCGTATTTCGTCGCAGGTTTCGGCAACAAATACCTAGCTTCGCGAATCTGGGCTTCCGCCATATGGGTCGGCGTCACGGTAGCCATCATCTGCGCACCGGGATACTGCACTGACGACGAGGACGGCGACGACGCCAGTTACTCCTACGATTACGACAGCGACGACGATATCGTACTAGACAGTTGGTTAGCCGCGTGGACGGAACTATTCAGCGGAGGGTTTTCGCTCATACAGCAAATCCCCATCGGGAATGCATTGCGCATCGGCGTAGAAGAATACATCTGCCGCAACCTCTGGCTCAACTTCAGCAACTTCGGTGAACAGGAAGACTTCGGAAACGTCGAACTCGGTGTCGGAGGCTATGTCAGCTTCAGGCTCGGGATTCACAGGCTCTCGCTCGAAGCGCGCTACGCCATGCTCGATTTCAACCCGTCCAAGCCGCGCCTGACAGTAAGCCTCACCTACAACAACGCAATCAAGCTTTCGAGAACGCCTTAGGCAAAATACAGAAAGAAGCCGTCACGGCACGGCAATCTTGTAAATCTGCGGCCAGAACTTGCCCGTAACCCACAGGTACTTGCCATCGTAGGCAATCCCGTTCAGAACATCAATATTGCGGAAGTTCTTGTAGATTTCTCGCCCCTTCGAAGAAAAATCCAGATATTTCACGACCTTCCCGCTCGGAAGATCTATTACCGCAATAAGCGAAGACTGCCATATATTTGCATACAAAGTATTCCCGACAATTTCAAGTTCGTTCAGGTTCGTCACCGGCTTGCCGTCGTCGGTCACACGGATTGAGCCCACCACGTTGAAGGCCCCGAGCGCAATCTGCAGAAGTTCATCGCTGCCGTTGCTCATCAAGAGAGCGCTTTTCCAGTAAGTAAGCCCCCACCCCTCGGTCGGAATGCGGAACTCGCCCTTCGCACGGAAAGGTTTGCGGTTGTAGATAAAGGCCTTTCTGGATTTCCAGGTGAGGTAGAAGATGTCGTCGCCCACAGCGATGGAACCTTCCCCGAAATAGCGTTCCGCAAGTCGTGCGGAATCGAGAATCTTGCCCTCGGGAGTACGGCGGTACAGGCCGGATTCACCATACTGCCCTGTAGTTTCAATCAAGTCCTTGCCGTCAAAGAAAAGTCCCTGCGTAAAATGGGAAATTTCGTGCGGAATAGAATCAAGAATTTCAGGAACGACGCGCGGAGCACCGGCATAGGCCATAGACGCGAGAACAATGAGGGCAAGCAGATAAGAACGCATAAGCAAAAATTACTAATTTATGATATATGGGCGAACTCAGGACACCGGCCAAAGTCAAGATTATCGTGGGAATCCTCGCGAAGGATGCCCAATCAGTCGAGGCTGTCCGAGCCACGCTCCGCGAAAAATTTGGCGAAGAAGACCTGAACCTGGAGCCGTTCCCCTTCACGTTCACCAACTACTACATCGACGAAATCGGATGCGCCCCAGTCCGTGCTTTTTTCAGCTACGAGACGCTCGTGGAACGCGAAACCATCGTCGACATCAAGCTGTGGACAAACGATATCGAACTTGAAATCGCGAAGCAAAACGGCACTCCGGGACTAAGGCCGGTAAACCTTGACCCGGGCTACATGACCCTCGGGCAGTTCTTCCTCGCGACCACTAAGGACCAGCGCCAGCGCGTGTACATGCAGCGCGGCATATTCGTAGAACCGACGCTGTACTTCCAGGATGGGCATTTCCATGCCTTCGACTGGACCTATCGCGATTACCAGAGCGAAAAATACATTCAGTACCTGGAACAAGTTCGCGCCCGCCTCGCCTACCAGATGAGCACGGGCAAACCCTATAGACTTAGACGAGAATCAAAATGAATAAAAGGTCAATAGTCATCAGTCTGTGGTCATTGGCTTTTTATAACCGCGGCTTCGTCGCACAACTTTAAACTAACGACAAACAACTAATGACCAAGAACTAGATTATGAAAGCAGGAATATTCACAGTCATCCTTCTCATCATCAGCAACGTGTTCATGACCGCAGCCTGGTACGGGAACCTCAAGCTCAAGGAAATGCACATTTCGACCGACTGGCCGCTTATACTCGTGATTTTGGCCTCGTGGGGTGTCGCCCTCATCGAATACTTCTTCATGATTCCCGCGAACAATATCGGGAGCAAAATCAACGGCGGGCCCTTCAACCTGATGCAGCTCAAGGTCATCCAGGAAGCCATCTCCATCACGGTATTCACAGTCATCGCGACAACGGTCTTCAACAACGAAGCCCTCCAGTGGAACCACATCGTCGCCTTCGTCCTCATCATCGGAGCCGTTTTCTTCGCCTTCCTGAAATGAGTCTTTTGCGCACAAAAATCCGCGGCACATTCATTGTCACGCTAGTCCTCGCGATGGCGTGTCTCTACTCGAACGCGGATGCGGCAAAGGCAAAGAAGAAGAGCAAGCCCAAGGCGAGCAAACCGAAGCCCGCCCTGGCAGACACAAACAAAGTAATCATCGAAGCGAACGACCCCAAGGCATTTACCAAGGCCATACTTCTCGACAAGAAGGGGGTTGATTTCAAGGTCGTCGGTGAGCAGAAGAACAGTTCCCCGAAGCTCGTCGTCAAGGACAACAAGAACAAAGACTACCTCGACTTTTCGCAGATGCTCATCCCGATTACGCACAAGGCGCCTCTCGGCTCCAGGTACGGCGTCCGCGACCACAGGCTACACCGCGGTGTCGATGTCAGCGTCATCAAGGACGAGCCCGTAGTGGCGGCATTTCCGGGAACGGTCACCATATCGAAATACAACGAAGGCGGTTACGGGCATTACGTGCTTGTCGAACACGCAAACGGATTGTCAACGCTATACGGCCACCTTTCGGAACGGCTCGTGAAGGTCGGCGAAAAAGTTTTACCGGGCGATATCGTCGGGCTGGCCGGCAATACGGGAAGGTCTTCCGGAGCGCACCTGCATTTCGAAATCCGCTATGGCGATATCAATATCGATCCCGAAACAATCGTAGACTTCCCGAATTGGGAGCTCAAGCCCGGCGTCAATCGGGTTTCGAAAAAGAAAATCACGAGCGCGCACAACAACATGCAGCGCAAGCTCAACAAAGAGAACCGCTACACCGTCAAGAAGGGCGACACGCAGTGGAAAGTCGCCAAATGGTTCAACATCTCGGTCGAGGCGCTGTGCCGCCTCAACAACCTGAAGCCGGGAGCCCCGCTAAAAGTCGGTCAAAAACTGGTCGGAAGCAAGTGACGCGAAACGTGATGCCGAAGCCCGTTAGGGCAAGGGCATTACAGATTAACGAAGACCAAAAAACGCTTGCTTGAGTTCGCTTGTCGCAGTCTCCGGATCGGCCGCCTTCATAATTGCAGAAACGACGCAAATACCAGCGATTCCAGAATCTTTCAGAACGAAAATATTGTCCTTGTTGAGCCCGCCAATCGCATTCACGGGTATAGGGACAGCCTTCACGACGTCCTTGAGCGTTGCCACAGGAGTAATGACTGTATTCACATGAGTTGTCGTAGGGTAAATCGCACCGCAGCCCAAGTAATCTGCGCCCTGTTCATAGGCTTCGAGCGCCTGCGGCACGGTCTTGGTCGTTGCGCCGACAATTTTATCTGCACCCATCAGCTTGCGCGCCAGGTGCACCGGCATGTCGGACTGGCCCACATGAACTCCCTCGGCACCGATAGCGAGCGCCACGTCCACGCGGTCGTCGATAATCAACGGGATTCCGTAGCGTGCCGTAATCTCGTGAGTCGCTGCGGCAAGTTTCAGATACTCGCGGGTCGACTTGTCTTTTTCGCGCAACTGGATGATGGTCGCCCCGCCCTTGCAGGCCGCCTCCACCACTGGCAAAAAGCGTTCCTCGGGAACGCACGTGCTGTCAGTAATAAAATAAAGTGTCGTATCGAGGGATTTCATGCGCCAAAAAATAGCAAAAAGGGCCTAAAAAGTGCGATTTTCGAAAAAAAGCACAATATTTTTGAAAATAAAAGGCGCTTTAGCCACAAAAAAAAATTATTTTCTTAACATAAAGGACAGTTTTTGCAAAAGGATGCGAACAAAGCTTATGCAAAAGCAAAAAATGAGTAAAAGAGGCTTCACGCTAATTGAAGTCATGGTTGTTACTATCGTCATGGGTATTCTTGCCGGCGTGGCCGTACCCAGTATTTTCGGATTAGTCGAAAAATCCCGAGAAAAAGTCGACTTGACGAAGTTGTTCTACCTGCGCGACGCACTGAACAGGGCTTTGCTCGAAAGTGAGGACATCTTGTACAACAATGCTTCTGTAGCTGACGCAACTCTAGAGAAAGCACTAAAGAGTGAAACAGGCGTTGACTTGTTCATTCTAGAAATGCGTCCGGATCTTCCTGGCAATGTACAAAATAGGCACAGCAATATCAACCCTGGCTCCGAGATGAGCAAATTGGTCGGGAGCAGCGGAGTTTGGTATAACGCATTGAAAGAAGCCGGATTTACTGGGGTCGCAGACATCCTTATCGCAAGAGAGAGTGGAAATGCCTGGAAAAAAGACGGCGAGACATTTTATTCTCAGCCGTATACAGACTCTCGAGGAAAAACAGATTATCGAACCTATCCTAAAGAACAGTTGTTCATCAGCAGACTGTTAAACCGCGGAAAAGAAGCAGGCCCGAAACAAGGACAAACAAACTACCGAGTAAGGGTTAGTTTCCAGTGGAGCAGAATGGACGAGCATAGCCGATCCATAGAGGTGGCTTTGCTCCCTGCTGGGAAAAAAATGTGGCAAAAGAGTGGAAGAGGCAGTGCACTCGTCTCGGACCACGGTGTCTGCTTTTCGACCTATGGCCCGGCCGGTTGCGCCGATTACAAGTACTAATTTTTAAACGTACAAGTAGTCATTCAAGACGGGCTGCAAACCTTCGCCCGAAATATCGCTGTACATGGCGTTGAAGCTGCGGCCGTCGTTGATTTCGAACTGCTCGTCGCCGCCTTCCCCATCGTCCTTGCCGCTGTACTTGCTTTCGTGGTCACCAATGCCAGTTGAAACGCCGGCGGAGACCTTCGTCGCACAGATTTTCACAATGCCGTTGCGGAATTCCTTGCTTTCGCGGCTCGAGACCGTGATGCCCACGAACGGGAGGAAAATGCGGTAGGCACAGAGCACCTGGCAGAGTTCCTTCTCGTGCACGTCGAGCGGGTCAATCTTGTCGTTGTTGATGATGGGGCGCAGTCTCGGGCAGCTGAGGCTCATCTCGGCATGCGGATACTTCTTCTGCAGGTAATACACGTGAAGAGCGCTAGCGAGAGCGTCGCGGCGGAAGTCCGAAAGGCCGAGGAGAGCGGAGAACGCGACGCCGCGCATGCCCGCCATCAGGGCTCGTTCCTGCGAGTCGAAGCGGTACGGGAATACGCGCTTGTGGCCTAGCAGGTGGAGCTTTTCGAAGCGCACCTTGTCGTAGGTTTCCTGGAAGACGGTCACGTAGTCCACGCCGCATTCGTGCAGGTAGCGGTATTCATCCACGTTGACCGGGTAGACTTCCACGCCGACCATGCGGAAATACTTGCGGGCCAGCTTGCAGGCCTCGCCGATGTATTCCACGCTGCTCTTCGCGCGGCTTTCGCCGGTGAGGATCAGGATTTCTTCCATGCCGCTGTCGGCGATGACCTTCATCTCGTGTTCGATCTGCTCCATCGTGAGCTGCATGCGCTTGATATGGTTGTAGCAGTTGAACCCGCAGTAGACGCAGTAGTTCTCGCAATAGTTCGCGATGTAGAGCGGCGTGAAGAAATAGACGTTGTTGCCGAAGTGCTTGCTCGTCTCGATTTTCGCCTTCGCGGCCATCTGTTCCAGGTACGGGGCGGCGGCCGGAGAAAGAAGCGCCTTGAAATCTTCGAGCGTGCAGCGTTCATGTTCCAATGCGCGCTTCACGTCCTTGCCGGTGTACTTGGAGTAATCGTAGTTCTCGGACTGCGAGAGGACTTTTTCGGCGATGTCCGACTGGATGACTTCCATGCCGGGCAGGTAATCCATGATGTTGGTGCGAGCGCTCGGATCGGTTTCGATGCGGTGTTTCTTGGCGAGCGCACCTTCCGAAAGGTTCCCGGAATCGAACAGGTAGTTGTTGTCTTTCTTCTCTGAATTCATGGTATCAAGTGCCGGTCACTGGTTGTTGGTCACTGGTTACCGGTCGTTAGTTAGTCTCTTAAAAAACCGGTGAGCGGGTCGGAGGCGGAAGCCCCGCGCGTGAGAACGCGCCCAAGGCCTGCGAGGTAGGCCTTGCGACCCGCCTCGATAGCAAGCTTGAAACTCTGGGCCATCATCGGCAAGTCGCCCGCGGTAGCGAGGGCGGTATTCGCCATGATAGCGGCAGCACCCATTTCCATCGCAGCACAGGCTTCGGACGGTTTGCCGATACCCGCATCCACAATGATGGGCAAATCGATTTCGTCGATGAGGATCTGGATGAACTCGCGCGTGGAAAGGCCCTTGTTGGAACCAATCGGGGCAGCAAGCGGCATCACGGCTGCGGCACCCGCGTTAGCGAGGTCGCGCGCCACGTTCAAATCCGGGTACATATACGGCATCACCACGAAACCCTCCTTGGCGAGGGTTTCGGTCGCCTTGATAGTCTCGTAGTTATCAGGCAAAAGGTACTTCGTGTCGCGCATGATTTCAATCTTGACGAAATCACCGCAGCCGAGTTCGCGGGAAAGGCGCGCGATGCGGACCGCCTCGTCGGCGTTGCGGGCGCCGGACGTATTCGGCAACAGCGTCACGCCCTTCGGAATGTAGTCGAGGATATTCTCGTGATCCTTCGTGTTCGCACGGCGCACCGCCAGGGTCACAATCTGTGCCCCCGCATCGCGCACCGCGGCTTCAATCAACTTGAGGGAATACTTGCCGGAACCTAAAATAAAGCGGGAACTAAATTCATGACCGCCGATAACAAGTTTGTCGTTCATATGGCCTTCATTCTAATTTTTTTCGGGGAGAAATATAGAATTTTTCAGGAAAGAACCACTGATCCTGACCTGCGTCAGGATGACTTCGGGAATGCGGCTCTATTCCTGTCCAAGGATCAGGCGGATGGCGGTCAAGGCCTGGTGGGCGGCGCAGAGCATCACGCGCGGGGCTATCAACCCGATTCCGTCGGCAACATCGCTCCTGCCATCGCCGCAGACATAAAAGCGTTTCGTCACCTTGCGGGTCGAAATTTCATTCCCGCTGCCATAACCTGCCATGCCGGAGGCCGCAACCAAGAACTTTTCGGGCATCGTCTCGAGCACCGTATTCACAAGCGTCGCCTTCGATTCGGCGACATCGAACGCCTCGCAGATTACATCGGCTTTCGCAAGCAGCCTTGCCGCATTTTCGGCAGTCAACTTTTCAAAATACGTCTCGTACTCCGTGTAAGGCGCAATCTCTTTCAGGTTCGCAAGCAAAGCGTCCGGCTTAGGAAGCCCCACCTGATTCGCCCTGTACTGCTGGCGATGAAGGTTCGTCACGTCGACGCAATCAAAATCCACCAGAATCAACTTCCCTACACCGGCACGCGCCAATGAAATCGCGATGTTCGAGCCGAGACCGCCCAGCCCGCAAACGGCAACCGTCGCCGCCTGCAACTTGCGAACGGCATCAGCACCTTGCCGCATCTCGAGTGCGGCAAACATCTCTTCGCGGGAAGGCATGCGGGAATCCATCACCCGCCACCTACAAAGTTCACGACTTCGACGACATCTCCATCGGCCAAAAGCGTTTCGGCATATTTGGCCTTCGGGACAATTTCCTCATTGCGTTCCACAGCAATCCGCGCAGTATTGTAGCCGGCTTCAGCGAGATACTGGGCGACTGATTTGCCAGCGGCATCGACCGATTGTCCGTTAATCGTTAGCATCTGCGTTCCTACTTTATTTTAGCGCCTTTCGAGCAACCCTAGTTTAAAGATTTTTAGGCAAATATAACAAAGCATTCCTCTCGTTTCGCAGGGGAAAAGCGTTCATAGAGTCTGTAAATCGATTCAATCCCCCAAACGGCCCCTACAACGTCGCTTCATTAAAAAAGGTATTAAAAGATTCACCCATCATGCCCAGAGTGTAAATTTCGTCTTTACATAAATAAATCACGTGTCGTCATTCACATTCACAAGCATTACAACATTGTACAAAGCGCTTTAAACCAGCATACACAAACCACACATCATGAGTTTGTTAAAAATCTTGTTAATTTATTCCCATAAAAATTACTTTACACAAACACAAAATAACTTATATTTGCGGTCCATCACAACCATAAAAAAAAGGATTACAAATGAATAAAAAGATCATTCTATCAGCACTACTAGTGTTAGGAATCTCCTCAAGTTTTGCAGTACCCCATCCAAGAATAGGCGTCATCTCAGAAAAGTGTTCAGGATCTGGCGACAATCAAAAAAACGGAGTTTTCATCGCACTTGACACAGAAAACAGCAATGACAAATCAGAAGTTATAACCAACTTAACTACAATTAGTCACATTTATTATACTAGTGGACATATGATTTTCCGTTATTGCGCAATCAATCTTTTAGAAGACGCAATGCCTAAAACAAAATACGACTACATTGTTCTTCAACTAGACCAAAAATGTCCAAGCGGGACATATCCGTTTACACGTCATCATGACACTCAAGACGGCGGAAAAAATTATAATATCGGAGCTTTATTATGGCCCAGCGTCATTAACGAAAGTACTGCAGATTTGAAATACTGTTTCGTACCCAAAGACAGCAAGTCGAAACTTTCTCATCCGTTTGAAAATTACCCCTCCTCAGAAGTTCCTTCCCAATACGGAGTTTTCGCAAACCCTTTTCACATCACTCATGCCATAAACACCCTTTATTACTATGTCATTCACCTCGATGAAGAAGACTCCAATAACGGCACCAAATTTATTTGGGGAAAAGACATAGAAAAGAACACTGCCATCCAAAATCGCATTCAGAAAATAATTTATGGAGAGGACAATACATATTACCTAGCAACATTGTGGCCAGCTCCAACGCAGAATGCGGCTAAATCGGCAAACGCAAAAAATGTCGATACGCCCAAAGTTGAACTCAAGCCGGCTTCCGCAGAAATCAAGAGCATCGATTACACCGCTATCGTCTTCGAACTCAAATCTGCCGGCAGCGCAAAGATTTCCATCAAGAATCTCAATGGTACCGAAGTCGCCAAGTTCAACGAACAGAACCTTGATGCCGGCATCCATACCCTCAATTGGGATTCTGGAATCATGATGCCTCGCGGCCGCTACATCGTGACCATTCAGCACAATGGTTCTGTTAAAGCAAAGAGCATCATACTGAAGTAACCTTGAATTAAATCAATTTCTCTATCATAAAAAGGTTTTCTCCCATATGGAGGAAACCCTTTTTTTATGGTATATAATCAGAACAGCACCCTGTAGCGAATCTGCTTAGAATAGCGGCGGCCCTTCAGGTCGCGGTACCCTCCGGCTTTTTGCGAACGCAAATCATCGCGATACACAGCGGGTCGCGTCACATTCCGGATAGCTATGGAGCTCGTATCCTTCACTCCTTCATCGAACTTGATGTTACCCAAGAGAGTTTCGCCGCCGAGACCTTCCGCCGTCAGGTAGAAGTCCTGCACGCCCTTCAATTCGGGCATGTTGCTGCAGCGCACGTCCACCCACTTGGAGGCATCGCCCGCCGAGGGCAATTCGCATTTCGAAATCACTTCGCCCTTCTTGCTTTCCTTGCGGATATTCAATATGCCGCCGGCTCCATTTTTCACCTGCACGAGCACACCCGGGCCAACGATGGAATCCGTAATCACGTTCTCGAAAATCGCATAACCGCCATCCTTGATGGCGAACTCGTCGTTCTCGGTTAACCGCACGCGGATTCCGTTGTCAAAACCGTTCGCAGGAATCGTGTCGCGGATGATGCGTAAAAAGTCGAGCCTGTCGAGTTCCGCATAATGCTTGCCCTTCGTAATCTCGATGAAATTCGAGCCGCGCTTGAGTTTCGTCGGGATATACACGACGGACTTCTCGGGGAATTCGCTCCATGCGCCCGTCAACGGCAGCTCAATTTCCTGCTTCTTGCCGTTGATGCTCACAAAATGCGAGCTACCGTTAGCGCCGTCTTCGGTCCAGTTGTTATCGTAACGGTAACGGATCAGGTAATCGCCCGCCTGCGGAATAATCATCGGCAAACGAATCTTGCTGTCTTCATAGTTGATATAGGCGCAGAACTCGCCATTCGAGGCCTTGGAACTGCTGGAAATATCCACATGCGTCAAGGCACCGTGTTCCGCTTCGGCACTCAGATAACGCCCCAGGAAGGGCTGTCCGAGTTCAGGCCAATTGTCATCGGTATAGACGATGTCGCGGACCTGTATGTAGGAATTTCCGCCGTCGTTCTTGTCGTAGTAATGGTTCACAAAGCGCTGACGGTTCACGTCTTCAAACGCCTCGCCACCCGCCGGCCCGTAGTAACGCCCGTAGCGGCTCAACAGAATCGTTCCGCCACCATCCAGCAACCTTTTGCCGGACTTGTCGACATAGCCGCTGGTAATCGATTTGGAACGCCCGACCGTCGTCTTGTAAGAATTATTCTCGAGGTCAGCGCCCTTCTTGCAACAGTTATCCCATGCGGTGAACAAGTAGTAGTAGCCGTTGTGCTCAATGAGGCTTGCGCCTTCGATGCCCGAGCCACCGCGGTTCGCGATATTAATCATCTTCGCGCCGTTCTTCACCTTGCCCGTCGTCTCGTCGAGTTCGAGGATATGGATACCCGTGCCCCACGAACCGAAAGCCATCCAGACCTTTCCATCCAAGTCTTTGAGGACAGCCGCGTCAATCGCGTTGTACGAATCGCTCTTGACCGTGTGAATGACTTCCCCCTGGTCTGTCCAGCCGTAATCGGGCTTGGTCGGGTCGATTTCCTTGCTCGACATGAAGCCCATTCCCGACGAGCGAATGCCCATTTCGGAACCGCAATAGTACATGCGGTATTCACCACCGACGTAGTGAATGTCGGGAGCCCAGATGTCGATCATGTTCGGGGCATACTTGTAAAGCCACTGCGAGAACTTCGGCATTGCCTGGTCACCGTTTTTCCAGTTCAGCGCATCTTCGGAAAACTGCATGAGCATGTGGTTGTCCGTCGTCGCAAGCGCATAGCCGTCTTCGTAACGGATGATATCCGGATCGTGCCCGGCCCAGCGAGTCTCCTTCGCATACCAATCGGCAGCAAGAGTCACCTGCGCGCACAAAGCAACGGAAAGCACAAATACAGAGCCCAATCCCTTCATAAAGACCTCGTTTTCAAAATCCCAATCACATTTAAATATAATATCAAAAAGTACATCTATCCGATGTACTTTGCAGTCAAGGGAGATTCCGCCCTGATTCACCGCATACTTTACGCCATCTTGCTCGCGTCAATCGCCTTGCCGGATTCTACCTTGCCCGCAAAGAAGCTGTAGGCCGCAGGAACCACAAACAAAGACATGAACGTCGCGAACGTCAAACCGCCTGCGATGGCGATACCCATCGCTATGCGGCTCGGGGTGCCGGTGAGGATCAGCGGCACCGCGCCCAATACGGTTGAAAGGCTCGTCATGAGGATTGGGCGGAAGCGGCGTTCCGCCGCTTGCCGAGCCGCCTCGAGCTTGCTACACCCGGTATTGGCCGCAATCTGGTTCGCAAATTCCACAATCAAGATACCGTTCTTGGTCACGAGCGCAATCAAAAGGATAAGCGCAATCTCGCTGAAGATGTTGAGCGTCTGTCCGGTAATGTACAGGCAGGCGAGCGCACCCGCAAGCGCGAGAGGCACCGTAAAGAAGATGACGAACGGAGCGCGGAAACTTTCGAACTGCCCCGCAAGCACGAGGAACACGAGCGCAAGAGCGAGCAGGAACACGATGTAGAGGCCGCTGGAGCTTTCTTCGAATTCCTTCGAGGAGCCGCTCAACGTGGTACTCACGCTCGGGTAATCCTTCAGCAGGCGCTTCGCAATCCGGCGCATCTCTTCCACGCCGTCGCCAATCGTCTTGCCGGGCACAAGGCCAGCCTGGATTGTGGCGGCAGAGAAGCGGTTGTATCGCGGCAGCGACGGCGATGCGGACTGTTCGCTGAACGTGATGAAGTTATCGAGACTCACGAGTTCGCCCTTCCTGTTCTTGACAGTGAGCATCGAGATGTTCTCGGGCATGCTGCGGTACTGGTAACCGACCGCGCCGATGATATCGTACTGGCGTCCATCCTTGTAGAACTCACCATAGGTCTGGTCGCTAATCGCAAGCTGCACCGCCTGGGCGATGTCGTTCACCGAGACGCCTTCCTCATTCGCCTTGTCGCGCAAGATTTCGATATGGAGTTCCGGCTTGGTGAAGCGCAGGTTCGTGTTCACCACGCTGAACACCGGGCTCTTGCTCGCCTCTTCTTCAAAAAGCGGCACGAGAGTGCGGAGGATTTCGATATTCGGGGCCTGCAGCACGAACTGCACCGGGAGGCCACCGCGCTGCGTACTGATGCTCTGCGGTTCGAACACCATCACGCGCAAGTCGGGGTATTCGTTACCGAGCAGTTGGATGGAACGCGCAATTTCGCTCTGCGGGCGACGCGCCTTCTTGTCGTCGTTCAAGAAGAGGAGCATTCTCGAGTTGCCCGCGTTCCAAGCACCCGCCTGGAATTCGGTATATTCATTGCTGTCGAGAATCGAAAGCACCTCTTCGGCAAAGGCATCGGCCATGCGCTTGGTGCGCGAGAGCGTCACGCCTTCGGGCATGTTCAGGTTCACCATGACCGCGTTCGAGTCTTCGGTCGGCGCCATTTCGCTACTCATGTTGTTGAAGCAGAAATACGCCGCGAGCAACAAGGCGGCCACCAACGGGAAAAGCAACAGGCGGAACTTGAGGAAAAGCCCAAGCAATACGGCATAACCCCTGTTGAGCGCATCGAAGAACGGCTCCGTAACGCGGAAGAACCAGCCCTGCTTCTGGCGGCGCAGGAACTTGGAACAAAGCATCGGCGAAAGCGTAAGCGCGCAAAGCGTCGAAAGGAACACCGTACCGATCATCACCGCCACGAACTCACGGAACAAGAGGCCCGTGGTACCGCCGAGCGCAAGCACCGGCACGAACACGGCCATCAACACCACCGAGGTCGCAATCACCGCGAAGAAGATTTCGTTCGTCCCCGCGACGGCGGCCTGCTTGGGCGTCATGCCGTTTTCAATCTTGTGATAAATGTTTTCCACAATCACGATGGCGTCGTCCACCACAAGGCCAATCGCAAGCACCATCGCAAGCAAGGTCAGCACGTTGATACTGAACCCGCAAAGGTAAAGCACGAAGAAACTTCCGATAACAGCAACCGGCACCACCACCATCGGGATAAGCGTCGTGCGGCCCTGACGGAGAAATGCGAAGATAATCGCAATCACCAGCAGGAAGGCGATAAACATGGTTTCCACCACTTCCTTGATGGAAGCGCGGATGTTGATGGAGGTATCGCGACCATACTGGAGTTGCACCCCATCGGGAATCTCGCGGCGAATGTCCTCGACGCGCCTGTAGAACTCGTTGGCGATTTCCACGTGGTTCGAACCCGGCTGCGCCATGAGCGCAATCGTCACGGACTGCTTGCCGTTGCGCTTGAAGCCCGTACGCGTATCCTTCGGTTCGTAATGGATGTCCGCCACATCGGAAATGCGGATGACCGTGCCGTCGGCAGCCGTCTTGACTGCGATATTCTCGAAAGCCTTCGGGTCGAGGATTCGGCCCAGCGTACGGATAGAAAGCGTCGTCTCGCTACCTTCGATAGAGCCGGAAGGGAGTTCGAGGTTGCCCTTGCTGAGGGCGGCCGACATCTCGGCACCGGAAACACCCAAAGCCTGGAGGCGCACAGGGTCGATCCAGAGGCGCACCGTCGGGCGCTTTTCACCCCAGATGGATACTTCGGAGACACCCGGGATGGTCTGCAAGCGTTCCTTCACGTGGTTGTTCGCGAGTTCCGAAACTTCCATCGGGTCGAGTTTGTCGCTCATGAGGCTCACCATCAAAATCGGGTCGTTGTCGCTGTCGGATTTGTAGACCGTCGGCTCGTCGACATCGTCCGGAAGCCTGCGGCGCACGCGGCTCACGCGGTCGCGGATTTCGTTCGCGGCCGCTTCCAGGTCCATGCCTGTTTCGAATTCAATGCTGATATAGGAGAAGCCGTCACGGCTCGTAGACGTAAGCGCCTTGATACCCGATGCGCTGTTGATGGAGGCTTCCAAAATTTCGGTGACTTCCGCTTCCACCACGGCGGCGTTAGCGCCGGGGTAAGATGTACGCACCTGGATAAGCGGGTAGTCTACGTTCGGGTATTCGCGCACGCCCAGGTTCGTGGCACCGAATGCCCCGAGCAAGATGATGACGAGCGCCATCACGGTCATGAGGACCGGGCGACGTACGGATAGGTTCGCTACACTCATCCGCTTCTACTCCACTTCGTAATCGGTGTTGTGGCGGATTTCCCTGATGCGGACAGAAGCACCTTCGCGCAAACTGATCAGGCCCGAAGTAATCACGGTATCGCCTTCGTCAAGGCCCGCAGTCACGTCAACCGAAATAGGCGTACGGAGGCCCGTTTCCACATGCTTGATTTTCGCCTTTCCGCCCTGCGCCACGAACAAGTAGGCGCCATCTTTATCCAGCGTAAAAGCTTCTGCCGGAATCGGGATGCTCTTGGCCTTCCCGGCCTGCATCGTCACGTTCACCTTCGCATAGGAACCGGCCAGGAGTTCGCCACCCGCATTATTGACTTCCACCAGCACCTGGCGCGTACGGCTCGATTCCGAAAGACTGGCCTCGAGCGCCTTCACCTTGCCGCTGGCAGAAATATTGCGTTCCTCGTCCTTGAGTTCCACAGCGTCACCCACCTTGAGGGCGGAAGCATAACGCTGCGGGAGCGCGAACTTCGCTTTCAACTTATTCACTTCCCTGAGCGTCGCAATCGGAGTGCCCGTCGTGAGCCACGCCCCTACGGAAACGTTCACGAACCCGAGCTTGCCCGCAAACGGGGCCCTAACTTCGGTCTTCGCAATCTGAGCCTTGATGAGTTCCACGGACGCTTCCGACGACTTGAGCGACGCCTCCGCCGCTTCCATGTCAGCCTTGGTGACGCCGTCTTTTTCGTAAAGGCCCTTCACGCGGTCGAACTTCTGCTGGGCGAGCTGCTGGTTCGACTGAGCCTGCTTAAGCTGCGCCCTCAGTTCGGAATCATCTATTTTAGCAAGGAGCGTTCCCTTCTGCACCGAGGCGCCATCCTTAGCATAAAGATTCATGAGCCTGCCGGAAGCCGCAGCAGCAAGTTCCACGCTGTTCAGGGGTTCGAGCGTCGCCATCGCAGAAAATGTCTTGCCGCCCTCATGAGCCTCGGCAATATAGCCTTCCACGGCGATTTCGCGAGCGGGTCTGCCACCCGGGCCACCCTTCCCACCCGGAGCGCCTTTACCGCCCGGAGCACCCTTCGCTCCAGGAGCAGATGAATCGCCGCCACCGCAGGCTGCCAGGAATACGGAAACAAAAATGGAAATAAAGATCTTTTTCACGCCTGTTAGATGCATATCGCGTTCAAATGGTTGCATTTTATATAAAATTTTTCGAAAATTTAGAAAAAACGCCGATTTTCTAGTTCCAGCCGAATTCCGAACGTATCCAAGCGCTCAATTTTTCGGCATCCTCAAAAGCCTCGTCCTTTATCGGGTGAGGATTGACTCCGTACAAGGCATCTCCCCTCGGCTCGAACGAGAACCTGTACAAATCCTTTATACCCTCGTCCTCGAGAGTAGCCTTCACCACCTCAAGATACTGGCGGCACTTGACCATATATTCCCCCGACAGCATCGGGCCATCCAGCAGAACGATTTTCGCTTCCGGATGGTACGAACGTACATTCCGGACAAAATCAACAGCCGCTGTCACGAACTGGGTTGAATCGTTCTTCCCGCTCGCAAAATCGTTCGTCCCCAGGTTTATCACGACAATATCGGGATGCCACTTGTCGTGGTCCCAAGGCTTCGCGGAAAGAGACCAAGTCGCCGTCCTGTTGTACACGACGGGAAGCGTTAGCACCGTCGTTCTATCATAATTGATAAAGAACCCATGCCCGCCGCTACAGATGTTGTGCGCTTCCGCATTGAGCCTCTTCGCCGTCTGTCCCGCATAACCATAATACGAACTTTCGTTGGACGCATCAAAATCCGTCCCAACCTCTGCCTCAGTAAGCAAGACATCATACCCGCACGTGATGGAATTCCCGACGAATTCGATTTTCCGTTTAGGCCGCTTGGGCAAGAGAGCATTTTCCACGTTACCCAAGACCCGCATGCCATACAGATACCAGTCGCCTACGTTGCTTTCGCTTCTTTTATACAAAGTAACAACATGCGGACCATAGAACAGACCCGAGACCACAGGAGCGAAAGACAGGGAATCTTCGGAATAGGCTATTTGCACCAACGAAGACGGATCTTCGTCCCCATCCACAAAGACATCCAGATAAACAACACCGTTCGTCCAACTCATCGCCTCCAGCGCCGTACCGATAAAGGCTATCGTTACGGACGACGCGGACCACGACAAAACCAGGACGTCGCCCATCTCGTAATTGGCACGGCCCGAAACAAGCAGAGAATCCGAGTCATAAGGGACAAAGGCCCATTTTAGCACCGGCCCCTCATCGAAATTTTCAGAATTGTCAATACTGTTGCTGCAAGCATCCAACAGCAAGGAACAGACCAGCGCAATAAGTAAACCGAGATTCCTTGCCATATTCAATATTTTCAAGCTAGAACTTCACGTTCAGTAGCAATCCGCCGCCATCGTCAAAGAATTCTGGCACAACGTTCATGCGCTGCGAGAACGCCTTCGAAGACGTAGCCCTGTAGATGCGCATGGCATCGAGCATCGAGACCACGCGGTTAATCACGAGCGCGCCCACCGACACCTGGAACACGATGCGGCTCACGCGGAAATGCCTCATGCGGCTCTTGAATTCCTCGATATTTTCCGTCGATTCGGGATTGTCGCTGCTGCCCCAGTCCCACTGGACGCTTTCGTCCAAGTCCGCGTTCACGTCCTTGCCCGCACGGATCATAGCCTGGTTGTAATCCTCGTCCATGTCGGGCGAAGAATTCTGCCCCGCGACGCCGCTACGGCTGCGGTAACTTCCAACCGTGTTGAGCAAGGAGATATCGCGGCTGCCGTTCGTGAGGCCAGCCTTGCTCACCGCATAGTTGTGCGCCGAGGTGATATAGCGATCCCCGATAAAATACGAACTGAAGGCCGCAAGCCACAGGGCGGCATCCGTCCACACGAACGGACGCACGAGCGACTTTTCGCCCAGATAGAGTTCACCCATGCCCGGCAAGACAGCGCTGGCACCGAGAGCAAGCCACAGGCTCTTGTCCCGATTCTTGCCCACGTTCTCGTCCACCGAGATAACCACCTGCGAAAAGGCGGTGGAGGCAGCCAACATCAAGGCCAACAGGATACGCATTAGAATCCCCAGCTGGCCTGTACACCCACGCCGAACCCGTTAAAGAAGTTGACATAACTGTCGAAACGGAGGTGGTCGTACCAAGAAAGTTCTTCGGCATACAGAGTCTTGTTATGCGCATTCGCCGTGAACGCGGCATCGATTGCCGAAATGACATGGTTCAAGATGAGCCCGCCAAAGAACCAGGCCTGCATGTCGGCGTAGTCGTTCGCCTTGCCGCGCATGGAACGGTATTCGTCCATGTGTTCGGACTTCGCCAGCGGGACAAGCCCATCAGAAAGTTCATCGTCCTCGAGGTTCAGGTTCATGGCAACCGCGGGGTCAGCCACGTCGTCCCAACCGAGCACATAGGTCTTGTCGGAAATCTGCTGGTACACGGACGAGGCGTCGTAGAACGAGCCGATGTTGTCAATCTCGTCTTCGAGACTGGACGGGTTCGACACGGAGAACCTGTCGTAGTGGTTCTTGTCGTTGTAGAACAGTCGACCTGCCGTATAGCAGCCCGAACCGGTAGCGCTAGCCTCGCCGTAAATGCCCTCGCAGAAGTTCTCGCGCGAGTTCATGTAGCGGTTTTCGAAACGAGCTTCTTCGGTTTCGTCCGAAAGCTGCCCGTAAAGTTCGCGCATGCCCGCTTCGTAGCGACCGATAGAGTAATGTTCCTTCGCGTAGTTCTTGTACTTCTTCACCTGGTCGTTGTACTTGTACACCGAGAAGTAGTACCAGCTGCCCCAGAGGGCGGCTTCGAGAGCGAGGTACACGCCACCGCGAACGTTGGTGAACGTGGAACCGCCCACGTAGAGCTGGCCGCTGCCCGGGACGACAAGCGACATGAACAAAGCCTTGCGCGGGCTCTTGTACTTGCCCTTCATCTCATCGATGCCGTGCACCCTGGAAACCTTCACCGGGCCAAGCAGGTCACGACGGCTCATGCTGCTCGAAGAAATGTCCGGAGCTGGCTGTTCAGAACTGCTGGAATTGAGGGCGGCAATCGAATCGCGCGCCTTTGCCGCTTCGACATGCGCGTTCATGGCGGCCTCGTAGGCCCTAGCTTCGGGAGGCAGGGAATCATTTTCTGCAACCGCCGTATCGGAAACCGCGGTATCGGCGACGGCAGAATCCGCGACTGCGGGAACTGCAGAATCCGCCGGAGCGACAGATTCACTGCTGGAAGATGCTACCACAGAACTGGATTGAGGGGCCACAGAACTCGAAGACACGACCGAGCTGGAAGAAGCAATCACGGAACTCGACGAGACAACAGCCTCGCTCGACTGGGTCGCTTCGGCCTCCGCCTCGAACTCTGCGAAAAGGTCACGGGGCTGAGCAAAGGACTGAACCGCACACACAGTGGCAAAAAAAGCCGAGAAAGATAAAACAAACTTGCGCATATGCCTTTAAAATAGAAAAAACACGGGATTTTTGCCCACTTTTAAGCACGTTAGTTATCTAAAATACGCTCCGTATATGACGACCCGCACAAAAAAATCGCCCCCGAGCGGGAGCGACTTTTTCAAACTTTAAGCAGTCCGAGAGAATTACTTCTCTGCGACCACCCAAACCTTGACCTGTGCTTCGACGTCGCTGAACACCTTGATGGTGACAGTGAACACGCCAACCTGCTTGATGGGTTCGGCGAGATCGACCTGAGCACGGGTAACCTTGACACCGGCCTTCGTGATGGCATCGGCGATGTCGCCGGCAGTCACGGAACCGTACAGACGGTCGCCTTCGACGACGCGGCGTTCGAGGTTCACAGAAATCTGGGACAGCTTGGCAGCCACATCGCCAGCGGCAGCGAGTTCCTTCTGGAACTGAGCTTCGAGAGCGGCGCGGTTGTTTTCGATCTGTTCCTTGGCTTCCTTGGTAGCACGGACAGCGAG
The DNA here is from genome assembly GCF_017551775.1 of Fibrobacter sp. Taxonomy (NCBI): domain Bacteria; kingdom Pseudomonadati; phylum Fibrobacterota; class Fibrobacteria; order Fibrobacterales; family Fibrobacteraceae; genus Fibrobacter; species Fibrobacter sp. The sequence goes on from NZ_JAFZKX010000051.1 coordinate 25,357, forward strand.
CTTGCGCGGGAAGAGGTAGTTACGGGCGTAGCCGTCCTTAACCTTCACGACGTCGAGCATCTTGCCCAAGTGGGGAACGTTGGCCTTAAGAATAATTTCCATAGTCTAGTTCCTCCTTAGCGCAGACTGTCCGAAACGAACGGGAGAATAGCCATCTGGCGAGCACGCTTGATAGCCTCGTTCAGCATACGCTGGTACTTGGCGGAGGTGCCGGAGATGCGGCGCGGGATAATCTTGCCACGTTCAGAGATGAAGCGACGGAGAGTCTTCTCGTCCTTGTAGTCAATGAACTTGACGTTGTTTTCCGTGAACCAGCAAGTCTTCTTGCGGCGGACACGGGTAGCCTGCTTCTTATCTTCAAAAGCCATTATTCAGCCTCCCCTTCTTCTGCGTCAACCGGGATGATTTCCTCGGTAGACTGAGCCATGTCCTTGTTGTAGACGATTTCGCTCATCGGGTAATCGGCGAGCGTCATCCAGCGGAGGACGTTTTCGTTGAGCTTGAGAGCGGCTTCCATGTTGGCAACCACAGAGGCTTCGGCCTTGTAGTAGAAAATCACATAGTAGCCATGCTGACGCTTGTTGATAGAATAAGCGAGCTTGCGCTTGCCCCAGTCGTCACGGCGGAGAATTTCGCCGTTGCCGTCGGTGATGCTCTTGCCAATGTTCTCGACTTCGGCATTGATAGCGTCGTCAGAGATCATAGCGTCGATGATCACCATCGTTTCGTATTGTCTCATAATGAATCCCTTTGGTCTATCGCCCGGTTACCGACATTGGCTCCGGGAGGGTTCCGATTATAGAAATCGGTGTGCCAAATATAGAAAACGGGCACCCTTTGTCAACTTTTCGGGACTCGGACCGGCCCCTGAGGTCGAGTTTCCTATTTTTTGTTAAATTTCCGCACATGAACAAGTCCGACAGGATTATAGGCTACATTTCGCTAGTTGCGCTCATCGCCCTATTCGCAGGCATTGCATACGGCATGTACGAGGCGCACCAGCACGTGACCTACAAGGCCTATGTCGATTTTGACGAACTCGGCTCGCTGCAGCCCGAAGACCCGGTTGTCATCCGCGGATACACCGTAGGCACCATCGGCAAGGTCACCTGGCTGGGCGATCGCGCCCGCGTGGAAGTCAAGTTCGACGAACCCCGCCCCATCCGCGAGGGGACTATATTCAAGAACGTGAACTACGCCATCATGGGCCAGCGCAGGCTCGAGATTATCCCGAACAAGAACGGGAAGGTGCTGCCCGACGACCACATCCACCAGGGCACCTTCGAACCGGGAATCGCCGAGGCGCTCCGCTACATAGAAGACTTGAACGGCCTGCTCGCCAACGTGCGCGACGTCGTAATACTGCTCACCGAGGGCGACTCAACGCACCAGTCCGCACCGGAAATCTACGAGAACGTGCTGGGGACCGTCGAAGGGCTCCTCGAGAACGCCAACAAGACGGTAGACAAGCTGAACCCCGCCGTAAGAAAGCTCATTTCGCAGATGAACGAGGCCGGCAACAGCGTATCCGAAGTCGTAACCCAGGTCGACACGACGGTCAAGGCGACAACAGACGCCGTCAACGAGAAAATCAAGCAGGCCGAAGACGCCATCGCCGCCATCGCCGAAGGGACCCGCAAAGCAGAGAAGATTATCGCCGAAATCGAGAATTCCGACACCATGGACAAGCTCGTCAATTCGCGCGAGTTCGTAGACCAGGTCACGGACCTCATCAAGAAAACGAGCCTGGTTCTCGCCGCCATCGACACGAAGGGAATCAAGGTTTACGACGAGAACGGCAAGCAGGTCAAGCTGTTCACCTGGAAAAACGCGAACCTTATCGGGAAGACCGCAAGAGAAAAGGCCAGGATAAGGGCCGAGAAGGGCGAAAGCCTCCCCAATTCGGAACCGGAGCCTGTTTCCGAGCCAGCAACGGAGCCCGCTACCGAAACAGTTTCGGAACAAGCCGAAGCCGAATAACGTCCCCGGGCACGATAAACGGAAGCGCACTGTCAGATGGAAATTTCGCAACTTCCAGGGCTCGGGCCCAAACGCGTAGAAGCGCTCCGCAAGGCGGGATTGAATTCCATCGCCGACCTGCTCTACAACATTCCCCGCACCTACCTGGACCAGACGAAGGTGACGCCCATCGGGAACTGCCGCGTAGGCGAAAAGGTGGTACTCATCGGGAGAATTTCTCGCTCGGGAATCGTCCGCGGGCGCAAATCCAGGTTCGTGGCGACGCTTTCCGACGGCACGGGCGAAATCCAGTTGCTGTTCTTCCACGCGGCGAGTTTCTGGGCACGCAGAATCAAGAACGACACGCGCTGGCTCGTCACGGGGCAGGTCGGCGAATTCCGCGGCCTGCAGATGACGCATCCCGAGATGCAGCAGCTCGACGACGACGAGGAATTCAGCGGCTGCATCCAGCCCGTATATTCCATAAGCGAGGCATGCCGCGATGCGCGGATGGAACAGAAGTTCTTCCGCAACCTCTACAAGACGGTTTTCAAGTTCCCGGGGCTCACGCTGTCAGGACTCTGCCCGAGGGAACTGACGGACTACCTGCACTTCGCCCCCGTGATGCAGAACCTGCGCACGCTCCACCAGCCACAGGATTTTCCATCCATCTACAAGGCGAAGCGCGAACTCAAGGTGCTCGAGCTTTTGCCGTTCTGCCTGCGCATGGTGAAGCGGCGCGAGAACCAGAAACTGCGCGGGCACGAAAGGCAGATTGACCTCGGAACGGTTATGGCGACGAAGGCGAAGCTCCCGTTTTCGCTCACCCGCGGGCAGGACGACGCGCTCGACACGATCGTCGCAGGACTCAACGGCAAGAAGCAATTCCACGCGCTGCTGCAGGGCGACGTCGGCTGCGGAAAAACCGTGGTCGCCATGCTCGCGATGATGGCCGTATGCGGCGCGGGCGGTGATGCCGTCGCCGAGACGGGGATGCGCGAGCAGTGCGCACTGATGGTACCGACGGACATTCTCGCACGACAGCACTACAAGAGCCTCAAGCCTTTCTTCGATGCGGCAGGCCTGAACGTACGGCTGCTCGTAGGCGCCACCCCCGCCGCGGAACGCAAGGTGATTCTCGGGGAACTCCAGATGGGGCTCGCCGACGTCGTCATCGGCACGCACGCGCTGTTCAGCAAGGACGTAATTTTCTCGCGCCTCGGGTTTGTCGTCATCGACGAGCAGCACCGATTCGGCGTAGGCCAGCGCGAGGCCTTGCTCGCGAAGGGCGACTACCCCGACATGCTCGTGATGAGCGCGACCCCGATTCCGCGCAGTTTGGCGATGACACTCTACGGCGACCTGAAGGTGGTAAGCATCAAGGAAAAGCCCGCAGGCCGCAAGCCTATCAAGACCCGCCTCGTAAACGCGTCGAAGCGCGAGGACATGAAGAAGTTCATTTGCAAGGAAGCCGCCAGCGGGAACCTGTGCTACTGGATAGCGAGCCGCGTCGGGAGCGACGATGAAGGCGGTGCCCGGAGCGTCGACGAAATCGTAGATGAACTGCGCGCATACATAGCGGGACCAGGCCGTGCCGTTTTGAACGGCTCTACCCTGAAGGTCGCGGGCGTGCACGGCCAGATGGACGAAGCGGAGCGCGATGGAATCATCGCGCAGTTCGCGGCGGGCAAAATCCAGATACTCGTGGCGACGACCGTCATCGAGGTGGGCGTGAACGTGCCCGCCGCGAACCTGATGGTCATCGACCAGCCAGACCGCTTCGGCCTCGCGCAACTCCACCAGCTACGCGGCCGCGTAGGGCGCGGCGATGCTCAGGCCTGGTGCTTCTTGATGATTCCCGAAGGCGATGCCGCGGAATCCAGCATGGAACGCCTTTCGCAGTTCTCGCAGACCGAAGACGGCTTCGAAATTGCGGAACTCGACCTCATGAACCGCGGCGCCGGCAACCTCGAAGGCAACGAACAGAGCGGTGCATGGGTATTCCGCTGGTTCGACTGGATTGCCGACCAGGAACTCATCAGCCAGACGCTCGAAACCGCGGAACACATCCTCAAGGACCGCGACGCCTTCGACGACGCCGCGCGCGAAAAGATACAGGCTTGGTACGGAGAAAAAGAATTCGCGAACGAAGACGGCGTGCACTGACGCCGGAGCAAAAAAAGGCGATGCCGGAACGAGTCCGGCATGGCAATCGCAGAAATCAAACTATATAAGGTTCATGAACGTGCCGAGCACGAGCGCAAGCAGCGCTATGTTCAAGAAGAACATGGCACGTCGCACGATCATGAAGAATACTGCCTGCCAATGCAGGATTCCGTCGGTCGGCGCCACCAGTTCCTTGACCGCAAGGAACATGTTGATAGCACCGGTAAGCACCATCATCAGCGCGCCGGCAAAATAGCCTTCGCTCCAGACCATTACGGTAACGACGGCACCCGCAATTATCGCAAAAAAGCCGATGATGACTTCTACCCGCAAAAACATGAACTTCAGCTTGCGGGCCAGCTTGCGCACTTTCTTTTCCGTCTGTTCTTCCATATCAGGCAATATAGCAATAATGAATCAAAAACTATAGCGAGTAGCTCGTCGTAATGGAATAGTGCGGCTCGCCCTTTCGCGCTCCGTTCAAGGGAATGCTCACATCGAGCTTGTTAATCAGCCTGCTAATCGACTTTGTCATCACAAAACGGGCACCAACACCGAGGACATAAATCAAGTTGTCACGGCGGATATCAGAGAATTTCCAAGCAGTCTCCCCCACGCTTCCAAAAACGACAAAGACGGGAACCATCGTGAGGATTTCGAACTGCGGGAACCAGCGCTGTTCGAGGTTTCCGTACACACGCGCCTGCCCCGTGTAGAACCCAGTCGGGAAGCCGGCAAAGCCGTCGGAACCGCCCAGCGAAAGCTGGTAGCCGAAACGGGCATCCTCATAGAAATCCAGGAGTCCGGTCAAAGCCGTCGAGAACCTGTCGCTCGGGTGGAAGATATATTCACCCTTCAGGCGACCGTAGAAATCGTGCTTTTCGCCATGATCCAGGAAGAATCTCGCGTTGGACGAAAGGGTAAGGTGGTTCATGCCGAAACCCAGATACAAGTTCAGCCAGAAATCCAGGCGTATATCGTTGTCGGCGGCGCCGAGCTGCTCGTAGTTCTTGGAAAGCTGGACCTTCGCCGTCCAGCCGCGGTCCACGTCCTCCGTCCACTTCACGTTGTGGAAGTTGCGGATTTTTTCGTATCGCAAGTTCGAATACATGATGTAGGCACCCAAGCGCGAATCCTTGCGTTCCGGCAGCCACTCGTTGACCGCCGATGCGGAATCCACCGCATACACGTTCTCGCCGTCCGTGAACATGTAGCGCAAAAGTTCGCCCTTGCTGGCCGTAAGGCGCTTGTAGTCGTAGGTCGCCGCCAAGTAAATCTTGCGCTGCGTCCCGCCGAAGGAGCGGCTTATCCTGAAGCTCAGGGAGTCGCTTATAAAGCCCTTCACCTTCATGAGTTCAACGGCCTCGTCGCCGTTGTAGCGCTGGATAGAATCGAGCGATTTATCCGTATGCACGAGGGCGGAACCCGCGGGCATGTCGCCACTGCCATATACATAATAGTAACTCTCGTTCTTGAGGCCCGTGAGCGTGTAGGCCCACTGGTTCACACTCCGGGAAAGGAACGGCACATACATCTGCCAGCTTGCGAGGTAGCCATCGGTATTGTAGCTGTAAAGGAAGTCGAGATGGTTGTAGCGGAAAATGAAGTGCGGGTCACCGTATTCCACCTGCCACATGTCGCGGAACTCGTTGTGCGCGAAGGTGAAACCCAGAAGTTGTCCAAGCCCCAAGAAGTTGTTTTCTTGCACGCCGACACTCCAGATCAGGTTCTTGTACTGCCATTCCCTGCCTCCGAAGCTCAGGCCAATCGGCAGCGTGAGCGTCCAGTTGTCGCTCGTATGGACAGTCACGACATTCTTCCCGCTATCCTGCGCGACAGCGATGCTCGCATCACTCAGGAACTTCTGTTCACGCAAAAAGCGCTCCGTTTCGAGCATGAGGTCGAGATTTGCCATTTCCCCCTGGTTGAACAGGAGCAACTTGCGCACCGTAAGTTCGCGGGTCTCTATATGAAGCCAATTCAGCAGGTCGTAGGCCCACTTGTCATACTTGGTATGCACCTTCGAATCATCAAACGCATCGCCGATTTCGTAAGCAATGCTGTCAACGCGAAAAAAGGTTGTCGAATCAGCGCGACCATCGGCAAAAGCGAAGGAGGCAAAAGCAGAAAGCAACAAGGTATAAACGATTCTACGCACTATGGAATTCCCCAAAAAAATCAAGAACAATACGAAAAATATAGAAAAAAGGCATCGTCAAAATCAGGGACGGAGCAGGCCTTGCACACGACTCCGAGATTTTCTAGATTTGCTTGCGGGTAGCGGATGGCCGCCGGCAACGCCCTAGTTTCAGGGCCTGCTGGAGGAAAGTCCGGGCACCGAAGGGCAGGATGCTGGATAACGTCCAGGCGCGGAAACGCGACAGACAGTGCAACAGAAAGCAAACCGCCAGGTTCGGGCGCAAGCTCGAGCAAGGTAAGGGTGAAATGGCGAGGTAAGAGCTCACCGCGTTCCTGGCGACAGGGACGGCACGGTAAACCTCATCCGGTGCAAGACCAAGCAGAATTCCGCTCGCGCAAGCGAGCCTGGAGCGGCCCGCGACAGCTGGAATTCGGGTAGGTCGCTTGAGGCGGTCGGTAACGATTCGTCCAGAGAGATGGTCATCGCCCCGCAAGGGGTACAGAACCCGGCTTATAACTACTCAATATGAAGGCCCGCGCTAATAGCGTGGGCCTTCTCCAGTAATCTATCTAAAAATCGAAAAAAGGTTATTCCAGCGCAGACCGCACCTGTTGGATGAAATCCATTTCCTCGGGAGAGACGTTGTTTTCGTTGTCGTCTTCGCGAGATGCGGCGGCCACGCGGAGCATGGACTCGAGCACCTTGCTCTGAAACTCGGCCGTCGACTTCTTGAGCACATTGACGCAGGCCGCGGTCCGGTCCTTCGCCGAACTGAAGCTCGCATAGGAGGCGTTGAAGTCGTCCCACGACACATCCGGGGTCAGCTCATCATGAATCAGGTCAAGCGTATCGCTTTCAGCCTCGGTCGCCGACGTCGAACCCGGCAGGAGTTTATCGGTTTCCGTCTCGTGGAACAGGCATGCCACCTGCCAGGAGAGAATCAAAAGAGCCATATTTTCACTCATGGAACAACCTCATCGTTATTCGGAAAAGATAATAAAACTTGGTACGGGTCATCGGCGGTTGTTGGTCGCTAGTTACTACCAATGTCCAACAATTCTTTTACTACATTTAATCGCATGGCATACGTAGCAATGGCCCGCAAGTGGCGCCCGCAGTCCTTCGACGACATGGTCGGGCAGGAACATATCGCAAAGACCCTCCAGAACGCAATCGAAGGGGGCCGACTCCATCATGCATTCCTTTTTACCGGGACCCGCGGTGTAGGCAAGACGACCAGTGCCCGAATCCTCGCCCGCACGCTGAACTGCACAGGCGGCGACCCGCTGCACCCCTGCGGAAAGTGCGACAGCTGCAAGGATATCGCCGGCGGCAACCCGATGGACGTCTATGAAATAGACGCCGCCTCCAACACGAGCGTAGACAACATCCGCGAAGCCATCGTCGAACGCGTGCAGTACCCGCCCGTCATCGGCAAGTACAAGATTTTCATCATCGACGAAGTCCACATGCTCTCGAACAGCGCCTTCAACGCGCTCCTCAAGACGCTCGAAGAACCGCCCGCGCATGTCATCTTCATTTTCGCGACCACCGAAGTCAACAAGGTGCCGCAGACCATCCTCTCCCGCGTGCAGCGCTTCGACTTCAAGCGCCTCACCATCAACCAGATTATCACGCGCCTGCGCTACATCTGCGAGCAGGAAGGCATCAACGCCAGCGATGAAGCCCTGAACATATTCGCCGAGAAGGCGGACGGCTCCATGCGCGACGGCCTCACCTACTTCGACCAGGCATTCGCATTTACGGGCAGCGAGATGGACGCCGATTCCGTGCGCTCCGTCCTCGGCATTCCGCCCACCGAGCTCTTCTTCGAACTCATCCAGGCCATCGAGAGCCACAACCTCAAGGGCTGCTTCCTCATGGTCGACAAGTCCGTGAACCGCGGTGTCGAATTTGCGCCGCTGCTCGACGGGTTCGGCAAGTTCCTCAGGAACCTCCTGTACAGCCGCATCGACGCAGTCACGCCCGACGCACTGAACATTTCCGCGGAACTTTACGCGAAGCTCAAGGAAACCACTCTGGGGCTTTCCAACGGCGACCTGCTGCGCATCTCCAAGATGCTTATCGACCTTCAGTCGCAAATCCGCTTCAGCACCAACCCGAGGCTCCTGGTAGAAACGACTTTCGCCCGCATGGCATGGCTCGACCGCCTCACCGATTTGAGACGCGCGCTTGCCGCCATAAACGACCCGAAATCAGCCGCCGACGAGGCGCTAAAAAAAAAAGTAACTGATATCCAGGCGATGCTCTCCGAGCAGGCTCCCCCGAGTGGCGATGCCGGTTCGGCGTTCGGCTCCTATTCCGAAAAGGAAAGCGCGTATTCCCGCTACGAGATTACGGCCGCCTGGCCTTCCATCGTGGCATCCCTTGCCGACTGCGGCGATTTGCAGTTCTCTGCGGCGATAAACGGCTCCGTACTCGAAGCGGGCGACCTCAAGGCAGACCCGTTCCCGCTTTCGCTCACCTACACGGGCGAATCCGACCAGAACATCCCCTGGGGCTACCAGCAGATGCTCGACCACCCCGAGTTCGTGAAGCGCGCCCGCGACATCCTCGAAGACAAGCTCCAGACCCACGTGCTGCTCTCGCTCAAGGCCCGCGCCTACACCGAAGAGGAACGCGCCAGGAGGCGAAATGCACAAATGAGCCCCTTCGAGAAAGACTTGGAAAAAGAAGCCTGCCTGCAGGAACTCATCAAACTTTTCGGCGGAGAATTGGTATATTCTAAGCCGCTAGGAAAACAACCGGAGGCGATGGCCATCGATTCCGGTGACGACATGAACGAAAACTAAGAGGAAAAATACGCTATGGATATGAGTAAAATGCTCAAGGACCTTCAGAAAATGCAGAGCAAGATGATGAAGGCCCAGAATGACCTCAAGGCTCAGAGTTTCGACGCCGAAGCCGGCGGCGGAATGGTCAAGGTCGCCATCAACGGACAGGGGGTCCTCACCATGATCAAGATCAATCCCGACGCGGTCGACAAGGACGACGTGGAAGCCCTCGAGGACCTGGTCATGGCAGCGGTGAATTCCGCCATCAAGAAGAAAGACGAGGCAGCCCAGTCTAGCCTTTCCAACATCACCGGCGGGATGAAAATTCCCGGCCTGATGTAATTTTTTCCAAAAAAAATTATCGCCCTTCCGCTCCCGCGGAGGGGCTTTTTTGACTTTTTTTGACGCCTTTTTCGCCACTTATCGTCTTAAATATGCATTTCGTCACTTTTTTAAACCGCATACCTTTAACATTATATAATATATTTTTACATTTGGCGCGTAAAAACATCTTGGAGAATAGATGCTCAGGCACTTTGCAATTCCCACATTTCTCGCGCTCACTGTTGCACTGCCCACTTGGGCAGGCAAGACCTATACCCGCGAAGAAGCGCTCAGCATAGCCCTCGAAAAGTCCTCGGATGTAAAATCCGCCGAGGAAGACTTGAAAAGCGCAAATTCCCAGGTGACCGCCGGCTACGGCAACGCCTACCCCTCAATCGACCTGAACGCCACCGTGACCCGCATTTTCGGTCTGGATGACGTCAAGCAGTCCACCGATTTGACCGACGCGGCAGTGAACATGGCCCAGGGAAAGGACGCCGATGGAAACCCCATGGCGAACGCCTACGACCAGCAGTTCATCGGACCGGCCGTGGACGGGCTCCTCTATGGCATGAAATCGCAGGGTTACCGCTGGCAGTCCAGCGTGGGCCTCACCGCCACCCAGGTCCTTTACGCCGAAGGCAAGGTGGGCGTGGGTATCGAAATCGCCAAGGCCTACAAGCGCATCAACGAGGTCAACCTCGAAAACAAGAAGGCCCAGGTCCGCTACGACGTGAACAACGCCTTCGACCAGCTCATTTACCTGGATTCCGCCATCAAGATTCTTTACGCTTCTAAGGACCTCCTGCAGGAAAACCTGAACTTCGTGGAGCAGTCGCTCAAGAGCGGCCTCGCCACCGAACTCGACCTGATTCGCGTGCAGCTTTCGATGGACCAGCTCAATTCCAACATCGCGAGCACCGAAAAGAAGCGCGTCCTCGCCCGCAACGCCCTGCTCAACACTATGGGCCTCGAATGGGAAACCGACGTCCAGTTTCAGGGTGACCTGCGCGACCCCGTCGAAGGATACTCCTTCCCCGACACCGCCATGGCGAACGTGAAGAAGCGCCGCAAGGAACTCGTGATGCTCGAAGAAACGGAACACATGAAGAACCTGAACGTTGAAATCGAGCAGGGCGGCTACAAGCCGACCGTCGTCCTCCTGGGCGGACTCAAGTACGCGAACAACAAGAACAAGATTACCGAATGGGACGCCCCGAAGTGGGACAAGCTCAACAAGTACGTCGCACTGAACGTCTCGATGAACCTGTTCAACGGCATGAAGACCCGCGAAGGCGTGGCGCAGGCGAAATCTAGCCTCCGCAGCACGCAGATCCAGAAGGAAACCGCCGAACGCGGATTCCGCATGCAGATTGAATCTTGCGTGAATACGCTCGAAGACGCCAACGCCCAGATTGAAATTGCAAAACGCCAGATTGACCTCGCGCAGAAGAACTACGACCTCACGAACGACGCTTACAAGCTCGGTCGCGAAACGCAATTGAACCTGCTTAGCGCAGAAAACAGCCTCCGCACGGCAAAACTCGACTACATGTCGGCGATTGTCGAATGGAACAAAGCATATAACGCCCTCCTGCAGGCCACCGGAGAATATTAAGGTTAAGGGATGAAAAACATGACAACGTTCACCAAAGCAATCATTACCGTTTCCGCAGCCTCGCTTCTGCTTGTCGGTTGCGACCTCAAGAAAAAAGATGAAGCCGCCGAACAGAAGGCGACCACCATCGAACAGATCCAGGCCGAAAAGGGCAAGCCCGCCATTACCACGACGGCCACCACCGATGAAATTACCGACGTGCGCAAGTTCAGCGGAGCCATCGAAGGCATGCAACAGACCTACGCCATCTCGAAGATGAGCGACCCGCTCGCGAAAATCAACGTGCAGGTCGGTTCCAGCGTGAAAAAAGACCAGGTTCTCGCCGAATACATCTTTACCGGCGACAACACGCAGTACCAGCAGGCACAGGAACAGATCGCCATCCTCCAGAAGGCAACGGAACGTATGCGCGAGCTCCATGCCAAGGGCGGCATTAGCCAGCAGGACATGGATACGCAGGAAATGCAGCTCAAGGTTGCGAAGATGAACCTCGAGACCGCCCGCCGCGCGACAAAGATTCTCGCCCCGGCCGCCGGCATCGTCACCGAAATGAACTACAAGGTTGGCCAGGTTCCCGGCCTCGGCGGCGTGTTCTGCACCATCGCCAAGCTCGACCAGGTCATCCTCAAGCTGAACGTCACAAGCAAGGATATCGGCTACTTCAAGAAGGGCGCTACTGCCACCGTCGAAGTCGCCGGCGAAAAGCTCAAGGGCAAGGTGACACTCATCCCGCTCGCCGCCAACCCGCAGACACGTTTCTTCCCCGTCGAAATCACGTTCAATAACAAAGACAAGAAACTGCTCCCCGGCATGTACGTGACTGCCGAACTTGAAGCCCGCAAGGTTAAGGGCATCGTCGTCCCGCTCGAGGCAATCGTCTACCGCAACGGCGTGAACACTGTCTGGACCGTAACCAAGGACGGCAAGGCAAAGCGCAAGGTCGTGCAGACCGGCGTGCAGACCAAGCATTTCGTGCAGATTCTCGACGGCCTCGAAGAAGGCGAAGAAGTCATGGTCACAGGCCAGTTCCGCATGAACGATGGTGACAAGGTGCTTGTCAACGAAATTGACGGAAGACCCGCAGAAGACAGCATGGAAAAGCCCGGTTTTGAGGACGCTAAATAATGATTAAGGCAAGTATCTACAAACCGATTACCATGCTCATGGTCATCTTGACCGTGGTGGTTTTCGGTATCTACACCTACCGCATGATGGTGGTGGACCTGTTGCCGAAATTCGAAGTTCCGGTCGTCACCGGTGTTATCGTCTATTCGGGCGCCACCCCTGAAGAAATTGAGACCACGGTCATCAAGCCCGTCGAAGAAGCCGTCGAACTCGTGGACGGTATCGACTACGTGCAGTCCATCTGTATGGAAAACTACGGCATCATCGTCGCCCTGTTCAACATGGGCGTCGACGTGGACGTGGCGGCAAACGACGTGCGTGCAAAAATCGAGCAGACGGCCTCCACCTTCCCCGATGCCGTCGAAGCCCCGATTATTTCCAAGCTTGACATCAACGCCCAGGCCATCATGAGTTTCTCGCTCACCGGCCCGGTCAGTTCCACCGAACTGCGTAAGAAGGCCGAAGACGATATCGAACCGCTGCTCACCTCCGTTTCGGGCGTGGCCAGCGTGGATATCTTCGGCGGTACGACACGCGAGATTTCCATCGAACTCGACAAGGAAATGCTCATGGCCCGCGGGGTCGACATTTCGACCATCATGGGCACGTTCAAGGCTTCGAACATCAACTACCCTGTAGGCCAGGTACGCGGCACCCGCAAGAACACCGTGGTACGTACAGCGGGCAAGTTCGAAAACCTCGACCAGATGCGCAATATGGACATTCCGACAGCAACCGGCGTCATCAAGCTCGGAGAAATTGCGCAGGTCAAGGATACCGTCAAGACGATTACTTCCGCATCGCGTTACAACGGCATCAACTCCGTCTCCCTCGACATCAAGAAGCGTTCCGACGCGAACGTGGTCGACGTGGCCAAGGGAACCATCGCCCGCGTCAAGCAGATCAACGAGACCCTCCCCGAAGGTTTTGAAATCCACCTGATTTACGACAAGTCCGAAGCCATCCAGGAATCTGTCGAAAACGTCATCCAGAACATCCTCCTCGCGATTGGCCTTACTTCCATACTTTTGCTCCTCTTCTTGGGCAAGCTTTCTACCACGCTTATCGCATCCGTCACGATGCCCATTTCGGTCATCGGCGCATTCACGTTCATGTACTTCGCCGATTTCGGCATCAACATGATGTCGCTCATGGCGCTGTCTTCGGCGGTGGGCCTGCTGGTCACGAACTCCATCGTGGTGCTAGAGAACATCAACTCGAAATTGCAGGACGGGCTCGAGCCCAAGGAAGCCGCCTATAAGGGCACGACCGAAATCATGGTCGCCATCATGGCGTCTACCCTCACCAACGTGTGCGTGTTCGTGCCTATCGCGTTCATGAAGTCCATCGTCGGTATCTTCTTTAGAACCTTCGGTATGACCATGGTGTTCGCGACCGTCGTGTCGTTGCTCGTCACCTTTACCCTTACCCCGCTCATGGCGGCCTACCTGTTCAAAGGCAAGAAGAGAGACGAAAACGGCAACATCATCGAAACGAAGCCCGGCATCGTGGAACGCCTTACCAGCTTCTTCCCGATGATCCTGAACGGCATCCGCTTCATTTACCTGAAGACCCTCAGCTTCTGCCTTTCCGTGCCTGGCTTCATCGTCCAGACCCTCGCCATGATTGCCTTGATTGGCGGTGTCATCATCCTCGGCATAAACTTCCTGAGTTTCGAAATCATGCCGAAGCAGGACCAGGGCCAGATCCTCATCTCTATCGAAATGCCCGTGGGCACGAACATAGAGACTACCGACAGCGTCACGAAGATTATCGAAAACCGCATCAAGAATGTCCCCGAACTGGAACGCTACAACGCGACAGTCGGTGGCGAAGACGGATTTACCGGCACGAACAAGGCCAAAGTCCGTATGAAGCTCATAACGCGCGATGAAGGCCGTACCCGCAGTTCCGAAGATGTGGTCGACTCGCTGCGTCCGTACCTCGCCGACATTCCCGACGCCTACATCTCTATCAAGATGGCGTCCGTGACCGAAATGAGCAACAACAGTTCGGGTGACGTGGTGCTCGAAGTGAACCACCTCAACATCGATACCGCAGCCAAGGCGGCCGACATCGTACTCGACAAGATACGCGATATTCCGGGCGTTGTCGAAGTGAAGCGCAGCTACGAAGCCGGAAAGCCGGAAATCAAGATGGTTCCCAACCGCCAGGCGCTCGCCGACTACGGTGTCGCGCTGCAGTCCGTCGCCGTGATGAACTACATCGCCGTGAACGGCCTCGAAACGGGAACCTACACCGAAGGTGGTGAAGAATACAAGATTTACTTCCGCATGCAGGAAAAGGACCGTCAGGAACACGCCGATATCGAAAACCTGCCGATGCTTACGCCCAAGGGTATTGTCCCGGCCAACGTCCTCTTCGATATCTATGACGGTGCTGCCCCCACGCAGCTCGACCGCAAGCGCAAGCGCAACCACGTTGACGTTTCTATGAACCTGCTCCCGGGCCACACGACCGGTGAAATCATGGGCAAGATTACGGAAATCACCAATTCCGTGAAGGACGATGTTCCTGAAGGAATCACGTTCACCTTCGGTGGTAACGCCGACATGCAGAACGACATGGTGGAGGAATTTATCGCGGCCATCCTCATGGCCATCCTCCTCACCTACATCTTGCTCGTGGCCCTGCTCGAAAGCTTCATGCAGCCGTTCATCATCATGTTCACCATCCCGATGGGCGCCATCGGCGTGGTGCTCGCCCTGGTGCTTACAGGCCAGTCGCTCTCCATGATTTCCCTCATGGCCATCGTGATGCTTATCGGTGTGGTGGTGAACAACGCAATCTTGCTACTCGACGAAGCGAACCGACTGCTCCGAAGCGGAGCCATGGGAAGGCGCAGCGCCATCCTGACTGCAGCGAAGGAAAAGTTCCAGGCCATCGTGCTCGCGACATTCGCCTCCATCGTGGCCCAGATGCCGCTTGCGCTTGCCATCGGTGGCGACGTGGCCAAGATGAACCAGCCCATGGGTATCGCGTGTGTGGGCGGCCTCGCCGTCTCCGCGTTCCTCACGATGTACCTCATCCCGACCGCATTCTGGCTCCCGAACGCCTTGTTCCACAAGGTCAGGAGTGGCGTGAAGAAGGTCGGCAAAAAGATGCAACGTCACCACAGCGCTTAATATTCTAATCTCCTTGTTAAGGCCTCCGCAATAGCGGAGGCTTTTTTGTGGTCTCGCGAGAAGCGATTTTTGTAGTTTCCGTTGTATGGAGAACTTTATCTACAGCACCATCGCGCATGAGGGCAATACGCTCCGCGTGGCCGTGACGGACATTTACGACGAACTGTCGTTGGAACGCATTCGGCTGGAAAGCGGATGCAAGGTCGTTCCCGAGAAGCGCTCCGAAAAAGAAATCCGGCAGATGATCCGCGAACGCACGCAAAAAAACGCAGGCAACGACATCGCCGCCCTCGAAGCAGCGAGAAGCGCAGAAAGCAAGGCGAATTCCTGGGAATCGGAACCCGTGATAAACCTCGTCGACGCACTCATCGACGAAGCTCTAGAAAAGGGCGCGACGGACATCCACCTGGAACCGGCGGGTAGCACGTTCACGGTGCGCTTCCGTATCGACGGAATGCTCGAGACCTACCGCGAACTTCCCGGATGGCTTTCCGAACCCGTCATCGTACGCCTGAAACTCCTCGCGAAAGCCGACATCACGGAACGTCGCCTCCCCCACGACGGGAGCTTTATATTCCAGGGACTGCGCGAAAACGCGAACATCCGCCTGAGCACGCTCCCCATTCAGGGCGGCGAAAAATGCGTGCTGCGCCTGCTCCCCGCAGAAGACCGCGAGCAGACGCTCGACTCTCTCGAATTTACGCCGGCGATACTGCGGGAATTCCGCCGCATCTTCAACAAGCCGCAGGGACTCTTCCTCATCACCGGGCCCACGGGAAGCGGGAAGACCACCACGCTCTACGCGGGATTGCGCGAAGTCTTGCAGAAGAAAATCAACGTGACGACCATCGAAGACCCGGTAGAATACCCCCTGAAGGGCGCAAACCAGGTGCAGGTCAACGAGAAATGCGGGCTCACGTTCGCAAGCGCGATGCGATCCATATTGCGGCAAGACCCGGACGTAATTCTCGTCGGGGAAATACGCGACGAGGAGACCGCCCGCATCGCGATACAGGCGGCCCAGACAGGCCACCTGGTACTTTCGACATTGCATACGAACAGCGCGAAGGCCGCGACCGGAAGGCTACAAGACCTCGGGATTTCGCCCGCGGTCCTCCGGGATTGCCTGCTCGGGGTGGCGGCACAGAGGCTCCTGCGCAAGGTTACCGGCACGGGCACGTATTCCGGCCGGATTGCAGCAGTGGAAATCTATACGCCCGATGGCGGTTATGTTCAGGGAAGTCTCCGGGAATACGCCCGCGGGCTCGTAGATGCGGGCATCACCGACATGCGCGAAGTAGAACGCGTTCTCGGGTAAAGGCACGCTATGGCAGGAGCGCGCCGTCCTTCAAATTCTGCTGGATGACTTTACGGCGGCGCTGCATGAGTTCGGAATTGTCTTCGGGCTCGCTGTTGCCGGGGCTAGCTAACATTGCGGCGAGGTTCGTGGCCTGCTGGAGCGAAAGTTCCGAGCAGTGTACCTTGTAGTAGATTTGACTCGCGGCCTCGCACCCGAAAACGTTCCTGCCCCACTGCGCATAATTCAAGTACAGTTCCAGAATGCGGTCCTTCCCGAGGTTACGTTCCATCACGACCGCGTAGACAAGTTCCTTCAGCTTGCGCTCCCATGTGCGCTCGCCCGTCAAGAACAGGTTCTTCGCTAACTGCTGCGTGATGGTAGAACCGCCATAGCGAAGTTCGCCCTTGGTCATGTTCGCATCCATCGCCTTCGCCATGCTGCGCACGTCAAAACCGGGATGCATGTAGAACGCGGGGTCCTCGACAGCGATTACCGCCTTGCGCAAGTTGATGCTGATGGAATCCAGCGGAACAAAACGGTGCTGTATATTGACCTTCGGGTTGGAATCCACGAGGTCTTCCATAAAGCGGCTCATTGCGGGAGGCGTGTCGCGCATCGCCTGAATTTCATCCAGTTGCCCGAACACGAACGAGTGCGCCTTGACGAGGAATATCGTTCCTACCAAAGTAAAAAGCACTGAATAGATAAACAGGACAATAACAAGAATACGGCCGACAATCTGAATCTTCTGCAACATAGCTATGGAAAGATACAAATTATTTGCGGCCGCCGAACCATTCGTTCACGTCTTGACCGTCCTTCATGCCCGCAGGCAAGTTTTCGAGGCCGTCCCCCAAGATAATCGTGCGGATTCCCGCATTGCCGAAGACGCTCTGAAGGTATTCCATGCCCTTGCGGCCCGCCTCGTCGTGGTCCAGACAAAGTACGACATTCTTGTTCTTGAAAAGCGGAACCCAGTCCGCCTTGAAACTGCGTACGCCGGGAATGCCCACAGCAGCTATGTCCTGCTGCAGCATGGTGAGCGTATCCACGACACCTTCGCAAAGGTAAATCCAGCCCATCTTCTGGTCCAGGGCCGATACGTTGTACGGGAACGGAACCGTACCGCGCAGGTGAAGTTCCTTCGGCTCGGTCGAACGTTCAAGCGCCCTGGCCTGAAAATGCGAAGCGCGGTTCTGCGAATCCAAATACGGAAAAATCAGCGGATGCTTGTAGTAGCGCAGATTGCCCTTGTCGTTGAAGAGGCCCACATACTGCAGGACCTCCATGCTGTAAGTATCCTTCAGTCGCCGGTTCAAACCGTCATAATCGGTAATGGTGCGCAGGAGCATCTTGTCCCATACGGACTTGAATATGCGGCGGCGCGCAAGATACGCGGCGGCAGGCGTACCGTCCACGGGCGAAAGCATCTTGAGGAATGCGAGGATGATCTTTTTGCGTTCGTCTTCGGTAACGACTTCCTTTACCGGTTTCTGTTCGGGAATATTATCGACAAACCGTCCAGCGAAAGCCGCATCCTTCGATTCGGGGCGGGGGCGGATCACTATGGGCATGAGCGTCGTCGAAGGCGCCTTCGGAGGAGCCTCACGGCGGTTCCCCTTCCCAGGTACAAGAAACGGGTATGTTTCCTTGAGCCAGTCGAGCGCTTCCAAAAAACTGCACCCGCGGTATTGCTGCACCAGGCTGATTACATCGCCACGAACATCATCGCAGACCCAGCAGCGGAACATGCCGCGCTCTTCGGAAATCGAGACAGACGGAGTGCGGTCGCCATGCACATGGCGCTGCGGACAGAAGCACCTGAACTTTCCACGCACGACATCGATACCGAGAGCCTGGGCCACGGCGGTAATCGAAAGCGACGCCTTGAATTGTTTGAGTTCTTCGTCTGTCATTTTGAAGAATAATAGCAAATAGGTGCGCCTTCGGCGTTGTTTCAGGTTCTAATGTACCAGTTACTAGGTTCAAACAATAATTAACGGCCAACTAAAATATCTAGCAACTATTAACTAGTAACTATTAACTACATTTCGCACATGCAGATTCTAGAAAACGAGCCGATGAACAAGCACACCTCTTTCAAGGTAGGCGGACCGGCACGTTTTTTTGTGAAGGCGGAAAGCGTTGACGACCTGAAAGAAGCCCTCGCAATGGCCCGCGAAAACAGGCTCCCCCATTTTATCCTCGGGAACGGCACGAACCTGCTCGTCTCGGACAAGGGCTACGAAGGCGTCGTCATCACGCTCGCCGGAGAGTTTTCTGAAATTGCAGACATGGGCAAAGGTGCGTTCAAAGCCGGAGCCGCAGTCCCGCTCGGGAGATTCGCCCGCGCAGCGCTCAAGCAGGGCTATGCGGGAATCCACAAACTCGCGGGAATCCCGGGAACCCTCGGGGGCGCCATCTACATGAACGCTGGCGCCTACGGGCAAGAAATCGGGACGCACTGCACGCAGGTTGTCACCCTGGACGAGGCCGGCAACATTCGCGAACGATCCGCCAGTGAATGCGCCTTCGGGTACAGACAAAGTATTTTTCAGAAGTCCGGCGCAGGTGGAGCACAGGCCGAAACCATTCTCTCCGCGACGTTCCAGCTAGAAAGCGCGAATACCGCATGTGAATCGCCGGAGCAAACCGTCGCCCGCCTCGAAGCCGAACTGCAGGAATGCATGGCCAAACGCAAGGCGACGCAGCCGCTGAACATGCCGAATGCGGGTTCCACCTTCAAACGCATGGAACGCGGTTCCGCCGACATGCCGCAACAAGTCGCCCCCGGCTACTACATCGAGCAGGCGGGCCTCAAGGGTTACCGCATCGGTGGCGCCGAAGTCAGCACGCTCCATGCGAACTTCATCGTAAACGCGGGCGGCGCGACGGCAAAGGACATCCTCGACCTGAGCGATTACGTCAAGGCGGCTGTCGCAAAAAAATTCGGCGTCGAGCTCCAGCGCGAAATCATAATGCTCGGAGAATTTTAGAGTAAAAAAAAACGGCCGGGAAAAACTTTCCGGCCGTTTTACATTTACAAGTAAAACTAATTTCCGTACCGGCCAGAAATATTCAAGCCCAAAACAACTTGACCATAATTTTCACTCGTAGGATCATCAGACTTCAACACGATTTTAAACACAAGATATGAATATGGCGAAGAAATCGCGACTTGTTCATACGCATTAACTAAAGAGGTGCTCGATGCTACCAGTGTACCCGGATTAGAGAAATTAAAATTCACACCACAGGGATTATTTGTCAACATAATACTAGGATCGGCAAGGCACGAATAACTACTATTATCGCTACCATAGACATACAAGTCAAAATTCTGAGGAATTTTTCCGGCTCTTGCAATATCGTTACCACTGCTAAGCCATGAAATTGCAGCACGAACCGACCGGCCACTCGACCAACCCAAATTGTGTACAACAAACCAAATTTCATGCTGATTGTTCACGGTACGCGTTTTCAACTTGGTTATATCGCCATTCCAATAACGAGAATCATAATAATGCCTATTTTGATCACTGGTATTGTCAAAAACCAAGTAATCATACGTAGGATACCATGTTACCGTGGACAGAAGCATCGCTTTCACGACTTCAGGGTGCCAGCGGTAGAACGGGTTGGTAGCCAACAGATTCGAGACCATACCCGCCGTATATGCGGCTGACACTTCCGTTCCATCATAAAATGGCTGATACGAATAAGTATTATTACCATAATTATAAGTTCTCGCATACTCCACATAGTTATCATCTTTACTATAAAGATGCGTAAAATTCTTTACTTCCGGTTTCGCAAAACCTTGATTTTCAGCACGGTAGGACGAATAAGCGGGGGTCGACATATACGACGGATCAATTCCGCCTACGGCAATGGCATTCGCCGCATGCGCCATAGAATTCAACTGGCCGCCATTCGATCCATAATTGCCAACAGGGACAAATTCGAGTGTACGATATTGATAGATATAGTTGTCCAGCGACTTTGCAAGCGAACTATAACTAGATGCTCGAGCGATTCTGTCATTTCGAACGCCCATATAGACTTGGGGCTGTTGACCAGCCGGATTATTCGGGTGGTCTTTTCCCACGTAAGGAATAGAATATCTAGAGGTTCCACTCACTAAGCGAAATGTTCTAGAAGCTTTCATTTCATAACCAGGAGCTGGATTAAATGATTCACTGGTATTCGTTCTAACATATCTGACGGGGATTCCGTTTCGAAGTCGTACGGGAAGCGCTTCATTACCCATAAACACGCCAACATACGAGGCTCTACTCGAGAACCAATTTGAAACCAAATCCGCCTGCGAATAACCAACGTCCCCAAGTACAGTATAAAAATCTTTATATTGAATTGTTTGCCCTGACACATAGGGAGAATTCTGCATATAATTGCCATAATTGGGATAGTAGAATGTAACCCCACTCGCATTAGTCCATCCTGCGGTCTCATAAGAGGGCGTAAAATAACGATCCTCATTTATAGGAATAAAATACTGATTCGAGAGATTTTTATAATCGTTCCAACTATACGTACAAAAATTTGCATTATAGGCGAAACAATTATCCGAACTGCTCGCTGTATGCTTTCTAAAATAATACCGTTTAGACTCATGGTCTCGTACCGTGCTAAAAGCACCTTCAATAGCCTTGATACTATTAGGCATGCCCAACTTTTGCAAAGAATGCGCTTCCAAAGAAGGACTAACTTTCTGTTGCTCATCCTTTTGGGCCTTTGTGTAGTCAACATTCTTGTAAACCATCGGAGAGTTCATCGCGCTCCCCTTACGGCCCAAGAGGTCAAAGTTATTTGTAGCCGCACCGGCACCGATGCAACCGAGAGATAATGCAATAGGAATTATTTTCTTCATTTCCCCAATCCTTTTTTTGTAAGTGAGTAGCTTTAATATAATCATTTTTATTTTATATGCAACAAATAAAATAAACTTTTTTAGATAAATTCACCATAACACACATTCATCAATACATTGTATTACAATTCAACCTATTTGCAACACACAAAATCAACTAAACTCACTTTTTTAAACAAATTAACTTACAATAAAACCTTCGCCACGTTTTCGGTTACTTCGCAGGAACCATATAAAAAAAAACGGCCGGGAAAAAATTCCCGGCAGCTTTTTAAGATTAAGACTGTTAGTAGTATCTACGAGCGGAAAGGTTGAAACCCAAAACAACTTGGCCACGATTTTCGCTCTGAGCATCTTCACTATATAATTTAATTTTGAATACCAGATAACGATATGGCGTACTAAAGCTCTTTCTCTCATAGGCATTATTGCTACTTGTAGACGAACCAATAAACTCTCCTGGATTAGAAAAATTAAAATTCACTGCATGACCATTGCATGACGGCGGATTCTTCAAATCAATATTAGGATCATTCAAGCAAGCGTAATCGCTATTGTCGCTACCATAGATTGTCAAGTCAAAATCCTGAGGAATTGCACCAGTTCTCCCAATATCATTTCCACTGCTAAGCCAAGATATAGCAGCAGTCGTCAAATGACCAGGCAGGCCTGCTCTACTATAGCCCAAATTACTCGTAACAAACCAAATCTCATGTTTGCCATTCTCGGTACGTGTCTTCAACTTAGTAATATCTCCATTCCAATAACGGGAATAATAATTAAAGTTATTAAAACCATTATCCGGATTCAAGTTATTAAAGACCAAGAAATCATACGCCGGTGCAGACGTTGCCCCATAACGATTCGGATACGAATTCAAGTTTGCCCCCTGCGATGAAAGAAGCAACGCTTTCACGACTTCAGGATGCCAACGATAAAACGGGTTGGTCGCCAACAGGTTCGAGACCATGCCCGCCGTATATGCGGCAGCCATTTCCGTTCCATCATAAAACGGCGGGTAATCATAAGGATGCCCCCCATAAGTATAATGTCGCGTATATTCCACATGGTCACTTTCCATATTGTAGGTATTAGTAAAATTGTATATTTCAGGTTTTTGCGAACCACCAGTATGAGTAACCGAGGACGTATAATTAGCCACATTCATAGAATACGGATCAATCGCGCCCACAGTAACGGCATTCGCAGAATGGCCTGAAAAAGACAACAGACCACCCTCTGCTCCGTAATTACCCGCAGGAACAAATTCCAGCGTGCGGTTGTCATAAATATAGTTGTCCAAAGTTTTTGCAGTCCATTCATAGTTAGCTGTTACAAGGTTTTTATCATTTCGCACACCCATATAGATTTGAGGAACGTGCGAAGCAGGATTAGACGGACTATTTCTACCCACATAAACAACAGAACGTCTAGAAGCATCCTTTACAAGGCCATAAGACCTTGCAGCCATAATTTCATATTCAGGTACTGTAGGCGAAAACGAATCACGATTATTCGTTCTAACATATTGAACAGTCTTCCCTTCCGCAAGCTTTACAGGGACTGCACTTGCTTGCAAGAAAACGCCAACATACGAAGCACTTCCATCATACCAATCAGAGCCAATACTCCAAGGACCAACATTATTAGCGCCCGAATATTGACCACCCCTTTTTACTACATCAAAATCTGTATACTGGATATTTTCGCCCGGCACATAGGGGGAACTTCGCCAAAGATAGAGATAGCTAGGATTCTCTTTTGAAAAACTAGACGCATTGCTCCAACCAGCAGTCACATAATTGGGTGAAACCGATTGTCTTTCGTCGATATCAATAAAGGCATCATTTGATGCCGTTCTATATTCAGGCCAGTTATAAACGCAAAAATGCGTACTACTGCTATTGCTATAGCAATTTTCCGAGTTACTTGCGTAATGACGTCGGAAAAAGTAATGCGCATTAGATATATCCTGACCTCTTGCATTCCTATAGCTCCAACTCTGATTTGAAGTATAAGCACCTTCAATAGCCTTGATATCATCAGGCATTCCCATCTTTTGCAAAGAATGCGCTTCCAAAGAAGGACCAACTTTCTGTTGTTCATCCTTTTTGACCTTGGAGTAGTCCACATTCCTGTAGACCATCGGAGAGTTCATCTGGCTTCCCTTACGGCCCAAGAGGTCATAGTTACTTGTAGCTGCACCGGCACCAATGCAACCGAGAGTTAATGCGATAGGAATTATTTTATTCATTTCCCCAATCCTTTTTGTATGTGAAAGAATAGGTTTAATATAATCTATTTTATTTTATATATAACAAACAAAATAAACTTTTTTTCAGATAAATTCATTTACATAAACATTCATAAAAACATTGCAATACAATTGCATTTCATTAACAACACAACAAATTGCATCAAGTTTTTTCTGAACAACTAAAAACATTATAAAAAGGGCTTCCATTAAGGCTCATTTTTCGATTTTTAGGCCAAAATCGCTACTTTTGGGGGCCAAAGATTCTCAAAGCATTGGCAAAAATTCTATTTTCGAGCCCACTATGATTTGTAAAAAATGCGGAAGGGAGTACGAAGACGACATGCTGAAGTGCCTGTGGTGCGACGCGCCTAACGACCACCATGTTGCGCCAGAACCCCCTTCAAGGCAGGATTTATCGGAAGTATTGGATGTCCAGGCCCGAATCGATTCCGTCATCACCCGCCAGATGGAAAGGGCTTCCATTGAAACGGATACCTCAGAAGAAACAGAAAAGAAGATCGCCAAGCACCCCGCCGGAGACTTCATGTGGTGTGCCGCCATTTTAGGAGCCGGGGGACTGATTTCTGCAATAGTCGGGGCATCCCTTATAGCCTTCTTCCACAGAAAGGAAATCCGCAAGAACCTCGCCCTGACAAAATTCACCTCGGCCTACATTTCCTCCGTTACCGCACAATTCTTTATACTCAACGGCCTCGCCAAAATCACAATGGATGCAATATCGATGCATCTGCATGGCGAAGTAGCCACAACACTCACAAAGGCCGTAACCTACGGACAGGGGGTCATCTTCCTTTTCCTATGCGGGTATACGGGAGCCTTTATCATCAAGAAGATTGCACCGGATTACAACCCCATCGAGTACAGAAAGGCTTCGGTCTGTGCAACGGTATCATCCATACCCGCTGTAATTCTATTATCCATTCTTACCTATTACCTTTTTTATACGTAAGCTAGGCAAAACCCGCCAAAATTTCTATCTTTGGGGCGTATGAAGAATGTTGATACCATTGCCGTTTTGGACTTTGGCGGGCAGTACGCCCACCTGATAGCCAACCGCGTGCGCCGCTTGGGCGTGTTTACCGAAATCCACTCCCCTGCCGCCCCGGTTTCTGAACTCGAAGGCGTGAAGGGCATCATTTACAGTGGCGGTCCGTCTAGCGTGTATGCCGCGGACGCTCCAGAATACAATCCCGAAATTTTGGACCTCCCCGTGCCGAAGCTCGGCATCTGCTACGGTCACCAGCTCATCGCCCAGCAGTTGGGCGGTCACGTGGAACCGGGCAAGGTCAAGGAATACGGCATCGCCGACCTCATCGTGGGTGACGAAAAGTGCCCGATTTTGAAGGACCTCCCGAAGGCCTCCCCGATGTGGATGAGCCACGGCGACCAGGTCACCAAGC
>NZ_JAFZKX010000052.1 GCF_017551775.1 Fibrobacter sp.
GTAGCTTCGATGGCGACCGCCGCGTGTTCCTCGGCGCAAACGAAATGGGTTCTTGGGCCGCTCCGCTCAGCCTCGCCAACAAAGAACTTTCTAACAGCGAATGCGACCGTGGCGACAACATTGCCGCTCTCATGATCCACGCCGGCAAGATTGCTGCGAACAAGACCTTCCGCACCTGCACCCAGCTCGGTCAGGAACAGAGCCTCAAGGTCGCCGCCAAGGCCATCAAGAAGTACCGCGACCTGAAGAACGTCGACAAGGCTTTCGACGAACTCGCCGCCTTCTGGCAGAAGTACCTCGCCACTATCCAGGTGGAAACTCCGGATGCAGCGTTCAACTCCATGGTGAACGTTCACAACCCGCGCCAGTGCCACACCACCAAGAACTGGAGCCGCTACCTGTCCCTGTACCAGCTGGGCTACGGCACCAGCCGCGGTATCGGTTACCGTGACTCCAGCCAGGACCTCATGGGCGTGATGAGCCACATGCCCGAAGAAGCTCTCCAGCTCGCCAAGAACTTGCTCTCCGTGCAGCGTCCGGAAGGTAACGCCATGCACCAGTACGCTCCGCTCGCGCTCGAAGAAGACAACGGCAACGAAGCTAACGCCGGTGACTCCCGCGAAAAGAAGGGCGTCCTCGACGAGAACGGCAATCCGGCCTACGCCGACTGGTACGGCGACGACCATCTGTGGATTGTCCTCACTGTGGCCAACTACCTCAAGGAAACCGGCAAGATGGACCTCCTCAAGGAAGAGATCCCGTTCTACGAAGCCGGCAAGAAGCGCGCCCAGCGTGAAAAGGGCACGGTGCTCGAACACCTCAAGCGCTCCCTCAACTTTACTCGTACTCACCTCGGTAAGCACAACCTCCCGCTCCTCGGCTTCGCCGACTGGAACGACTGCATGAACCTGCCGCTCGGTGCAGAATCCTCCTTCAACACCGGTCTCTACGCCAAGGCCCTCCTCGAGATGATGGACATCTGCGAAGCCCTCGGCGATACCGCCTCTGTCGAAATGTACAAGGGCTGGTACGAAGACGTGAAGAAGGCCTTCAACGACGCCGCCTGGGACGGTAAGTGGTGGGTCCGCTGGTTCGACAAGCAGGGCAACGCCTACGGCACCAGCAAGGCCAAGTACGGCAAGATTTACTGCAACAGCCAGTCCTGGTCCGTGATTTCCGGTATCGCTACCGGTGACCGCGCCGTGCAGGGCATGGACAGCCTGAACAAGCTCCTCAACACCGCCAACGGCGTGAAGAGCTCCACTCCGGGCTACCGCGGCTTCGACCCGAACGTGGGTGGCATCTCCACCTATCCTCCCGGAGCCAAGGAAAACGGCGGTATCTTCCTCCACACCAACCCGTGGGTGATGATCGCCGAAACCATCCTCGGCCGCGGCGACATGGCTTTCCAGTACTACAGCCAGATCAACCCGGCTGCCAAGAACGTGAAGCTTGACGAGTTCGAATCTGAACCGTATTGCTACCCGCAGAACATCCTCGGTGACGAACACAAGCAGTTCGGTATGGGCCGTAACGCATGGCTCTCCGGCACGAGCTCCTGGACCTACCAGGCCGCCACGCAGTTCATCATCGGTGTCCGCGCCAGCTTCAAGGGCCTCATCGTGAACCCCTGCATCCCCTCCAAGTGGGCAGGCTTCAAGGTGACCCGCAAGTTCCGCGGTGCTACCTACGAAATCGAAGTGAAGAACCCGAAGCACGTCTGCAAGGGCGTCGTCGAGATGATCGTCGATGGCCAGAAGATTGATGCGGATGTTGCACCGATCTTCACGAAGGGTATCCATAAAGTGGTAGTTACCCTCGGATAATTTGAATTATAACCGTCGTGATACGGCGTTGCTCGCCCCCTCACGTACGCTTTGTACGCTACGGGGGCTCGCGCCTTGTCTCACTCGGTTCTAATCCAAATTCGAAATTTTAAGGTCCGCTCCTCCGGGGCGGATTTTTTCGTATATTCAATGATATGAATAAATTCAGTTTTTTCAAGAAAGTCATTTTTCTGTCGCTCATGCTGTGTGTCGGTGGGTTTGCTGCCGAGGACCAGCTGTTTGGCATGACTCCGGAAATGAGTAAGCTCATCGCCCCGTATATCGAAAAGGCTAGGGCGACGTTCCCTGCGGTCAAGAAGAAATACATCGCGGGCGACTATGTGCGCGAAAAACGTCAATTGGATGTGCAAATCGAACTTACCGACAAGAACGGTGACAGGGAGATGGTTTTTATTGTGGTTACCCAATGCCTTGGAAATCGTTTCCAAGGGATTATCGTTAATGATATTCAGCTTCTCAAGGAGTACAAGAATGGCGATACCCTCTCTTTTTCGCAGGACCAGGTAAAGAACTGGGTTGTCGTGGATTCCAAGGGCAACGAGGAAGGCAATTTCGTGGGGAAGGCTATCGAGGCGTTTGATTCTGGGATTGTCGGTGTCTTTTTCGAGGGGGTGTTCAAGAAGGGCAAGTTTGAGTTCAAGTACCAGGATGCCCAATCGGCGAAATACCAGAACAGCATAGATGGAATCGTTTCGCAGGATATCATTGCGGAAATAACCAAGCGGCTGAAGGCTTCGTACGAAAAGAAACTGCGCGAAGGGCAAAAGTTCGAGGAAGGGAAGCCTTTCTACACCTACGGGATATATGACTTCCGAACGGGCGAAGTGAAACGCTGATACCTTTAGAAATGGCCGGAAATTTCATCTTTACCCTCGTAAAATTTAAACGAGGTTAAAATGCTTATTCTTCGTGGTACGCCGGCCCCTGCGGAGTTCCTTATACTGCGGGCTTTGTACGGCGTTTCTTGCTTGCGACGAAGTCTTCGTATAAAAGGAAAACACGACCCGCGTTAACGGGTCGCGTTTGTGTTTTGAGGTGTGTAAACGTCTCTAAAAGGATGCAAAAAATATATTCAAATTTATGTTTTGTCAAGTCAAAAAAGAAAAAACTTTATAAGATTTTTTCTTTATAAATTTGAAAATTTTATACAAAATGTGAACGGAAAATTTTCGACATTTTGTGCAACATCAATCGGTGCTTACCACCAGAGTTTGATGCGCAAGTAATCGATTGCCTGGTGCGAGAGAATCCACCAGAGCGACTTCTTTCCGGCGAAAATTTTTGCGACGCCTGTCATGCCGGGGCGGAACCACGCGGGCGTCCTGTAGACGAATTCTCCGCGCACGGCGAAGGTGTTTTCTTGGTCCTTCACTTCTGCGGTGGGGCTTATGAGCGTCGTGTTGAAGCGGTAGACGTAGTCCGGACGGCTCTTGATGGCGAGCAGTCCCTGTCCGCCGAGTTCCACGTTGCGCAGTTCCTCTTCGGGAACGTTTATTTCGACGTAGATGTTTTCGATGGAGGCCATCTGGAACAGTTCGGAGCCCTGATGCACGGGCGCTCCCAGGCGTTTCTGCAGGTCGCCCTCGATGATGATGGCGCTGTCTGCCGTCACGACGATGGTGGACATGGAAAGCTTGTAGCGCACGGTCTTGAGCTTTGCGAGGGTCTGCATGAGCCGCGCCTGATGAATGCGCATTTCGGCGAGCTGGTGTGCCGCCTGCGCCTTTTGGATTTCGCGCCGGCTGTCCTGTTCCTGCGCCATCAGGTCGGCTTCTTCGAGCCTGAGTTCCGTCTGGTTGAGTTTCAGGAGCGGGCTTCCCTTGTACACGACGTCACCCGGCTTCACGTAGACGGTATCGATGTAGCCGTCGAAGGGCGCGGTGGTGTAGATAATCTTGTCGGTCTTCAATATGGCCGGGGCGCTCACCTTGTAGGGCAGCGGGAAGAACACGGCGAACAGCACGAAGGCGATTCCCAGTATCCCGAAGAACTTCGCCCAGGTATGCTCGAAACCGAGGAACTTGGCGAGGAACTTGCGCATGGAGCGGAGCATGCGGACTCCGAACCAGTTGCTCTTGTTGTAGAGTTCCACGAGCCTTGCCGAGCAGAGGGTCGCCGTGAGGTGGATCTGTTCGGAATCGAGGTCGTCGAAGGGCTTGGTATTGCGTTCGCAGGTGATTATCCCGATGCAGTCTTCGCCCTTGCGCACGGGCACCGAGAGGATGTACTTGGAATGGTAAGCGCGGCTGTACCCCTCGTGCTCGCGGATGGAGAGCACGTTGTTTTCGGGAGCGGGGTAGACTATGGCGGCGTCTTGCTCGAAGGCTTCTTCCATGATGCCCTCGAGGTCCTTTACCACCTGCATCTTCTTCTCGAAATGGTCGGTATGGCTGATGGACTTGAGCACCACGTAGTCGTGCTTCACCCAGCCGAGGCTCACTCTTTCGGCGCCGTACTTGTCGCACAGCCCGCCCACGAGGGCGAGTGCCGCCGTCTTGAACTTTTCGTATTCCAGAACGTTCTGGGCGACCTCGAAAACGTGCGTCATCTGGGCGATTTTCGCATTGGAGCCGTTCAGGGCGCTCTGCATCGCCTTGATGAGCTTGGATGCGTCTATCTGCGGCTTGGCGTTACTCATGCAGTAGTTCCTCCCGCAGGATGAGCGCACCCTGCTTCCAGTTTTCCAGCCCGTTCTGCAGCAAAAGCTTGCCTTTCGCCCTCGAAAGTCTCACGTCGATGACCCGAAGGTCGCGCATGTTCTCGAGGTGCCGCTGCTGTGCGGCCCGCAGGTCTTCTTCCATCTCGAAAATCTGGTGGTAGTTGCTCTTGCCGAGTTCCATCTTCTTGAATTCTTCTTGCAGCTCGGTCTCGTGGTAGGTTACCGCCGTGCGGCTGTATTTCCACTGTTCGCGGATTTCACGAGCGCGGTTCTGCAATATGCGGTATTCTTCGTACAGGCGGTTCTGTATGAGCGCGAGCCTGGTGCGCGCCGCCCGCACGTTCGCCTTTTCGGCCGAAATCTGGTGCCGTTCGTGCACGTTCGCGAAAAGCGGCACGTCTATCTCGATTCCGCCCGCGAGCACGGTCTGCCTGTCTTCGGGGTGCTTGAATTCGCGCACCGCCTTGCGGGCGTCCTTGTCGCGCGTGCGTATGCCGTAGCTGCCGATCAGGTCCACCGTGGGCAAAAAGCTCGTCTTGTGCTTGTGCAGTTCCTCTTCCCGCAGGTCGAGTTCCGCCTTCTGCTGCAGGTATGCCGGGTGCATGCTGCATACGGAATCGGGGGCGATGAGGCTGTCGGCGACGTTCGTGGTGTCTACCTCGCTTTCGGGCCTGATGGCGATGGGTCGCGGGTCGCGGACGATGTCGCTTACCGAGAGCATGAGCAGCAGGGTGAGCCTTGCGCCGCGCAACTGGTCGAGCGCCGCGAGCCTGGCGCTTTCGCGGTCGGAATATTCGGCGATGGTCTTCTGGTAGTCGAGCGACGAGAGCATGCCCAGCTGGAGCCTCTTGCTGGCGTCCTCGGTTATCTGCTTTGCCACCCGAGCCGATTCGGTCGCGAACATCAGGGTCTGTTGTGCGTAGTAGTAGTTCCAGTACGAATCATGGAACTTCTCGAGAATCTCGTTCAGAGCGTAGCGGTACTTCTGGTAGGCGATTTCCCGCTGCAGGCGGGCCTGGCGGATGTTGTTGGTGGGGGTGAAGTAGAGCAGGCCGTCCTTGAGCAGGTGCTGGCGCAGTTCACCGCCGAAGTAGAGTTCCGAGGTGTAGTCGCTGTGCGTGTAGGTCGCCTGGTTGAACCCGACGTTGTATTCCGTCCCGGTGGGGAGCTTGCCCTGGATGCCTATCTTGTATTCGTCCTTGGTCTCGGTGAAAAGTGCGCCCGGCTTGTCGGCGCGTTCCTTGTTCACTCGGCCGATGAGGTGCGGCTCGAATTCGCCGTAGTAGCCCTTCGCCATCTCGGAATAGGAGAGCCATTCGTACTTGGCTTCCTGAACGTCCGTGTTGCTCTCGATGACCGCTTTCAGCGCCTTCTCGAAATCCAGAACCAGCGAATCTTCGATGGCCGGCGCGGTATCGGCCGCAATCTTCGCGGAATCCTTTGCCGGCGCGGTATCGGCTGCGATCTTCGCGGAATCTTTTGCCGCTGCGGTATCGGCTGCAGTCTGTGCGGAAGCCTTGGCGTTCACGGAATCGGCCGCGTTCTGCGCGTTTTCTGCCTGCACGGCTTTCTGGATACGTGCGGTATCTTGGGCGGCCGTCGCCACGGCGGCGTGCGCGAGTGCCGCGGAAAGCAGAAGGGCGTATGCGGGCAACCGGACCTTCATCTTACGGCAGCAGGATCTTTCCGGTGACGCCCGGTTCTATGGATGGGTTGGAGTTGTCGAAAATCACCTTGACGGTGCGCAGCAGGCTCGCCTTGTCGACGACGGGCGAGATGAACTCGATGGTCCCCTTCTTGGTGCGGGTCTTCGACGAGCCGTTCAGCGAAAGTTTCACCGTCTGCCCGACCTTCAGCCTATCCGCCTTGTTCACGATGATGTAGGCGGTCATGCGGCAGGTGCGCACGTCGGCAATCTCGATGATGGGTTCCAGCGCCTCGACGCTCTCGCTGTTGTTCTTCGCGATGCTCACGATTTCGCCGTCGAAGGGGGCGAGGAGGTACTGCTTTTGCAGCTGCGCGCGCGCCATGCGGTATTCGAGCGAATCCCTGGACTTGCTCACCTTCGCCGCTTCCCATTCCTCTTTCGCGATGCGGAAGTTCATCTCCTTTTCCCAGAGCTGCTCGGCGCTGATGGAATTGGACGTCTCGAAGAGCTTCTTGGTCACCTGCCAGTCCTTCTCGTAGGTTTCCATCTTGACGCGTGCCGAGACGATGCTCGAGGTGTCCTTCGCGGTAATCTTGGTGATGCGGGCCTTCAGCTCTTCTTCGGTCTTGACGAGGTTCATCAGCGTGTCGCCCTTGCGGACGAATGCGCCTTCCTTGACCCAGATGCTGTCTATTTTGCCGGGGACGGTGAACCCGATTTTCGCCTGGTTGATAGGTTCCGTGACTCCGTCGAAGCCGGCGGCGGCCGAAAGCCCGAAGGCGAATAAAACGATTATCAAAGACAAAGGTTTCAAAATGCGTTATCCAGTAAAAGATGCAGTCAGAGCGTAGCC
Organism: Fibrobacter sp.; assembly: GCF_017551775.1. Lineage (NCBI taxonomy): Bacteria > Pseudomonadati > Fibrobacterota > Fibrobacteria > Fibrobacterales > Fibrobacteraceae > Fibrobacter > Fibrobacter sp. The sequence goes on from NZ_JAFZKX010000052.1 coordinate 7,008, forward strand.
GGAAAAACTAGCCCGCGTTGGAACTCGACGAGGCGGTGACGGACGAGCTGCTTTTTTCGCTGCTCGAGGAACTTGTCGGCACGGAGGCGCTCGAAGACGGCGCGCTCTCGGCGCTGCTCGAATCCGGTTCGCTGCTGGAGGAACTTGCGCCATCTTCGCTGCTTTCGGGGGCGTTCTCGCTGCTAGAACTTGCCGTGCTGTCGGCCACGCTCGAGGAGGACTCAGGCACTTCGAGTTCGGCCATTATGAGCAGGTGCTCGATGTACAGCCCGCTTTCGGCGTAGACGGTGACGTCCATGCCCACGGAATCGCCCGGGCTCCTGGTGTCGAGAATCTTCTCGCGCATCTGCACGAAGAGCGTGTCCTTGTTTATCCAGGCGTCCGCGGTAGCGGCCTTGCCGTTGCAGGAGATTGTCCTGGAGGCCTTGGCGATGAAGTGCCACTGCACGCGTTCCACGTTGCTGCTCAGCTTCTCGGAGAACTTCACCCACAGCGTGTCGTCGATGGAGAACACCGACTTGTAGTTCTCGTTCTGCGGCCACGCGTTGCTTGTCACCGCGTAGAGCCCGCGGCCGGTGGTGAAGGCGGATTTGTCTTTCAGTTCGATTTCGATGCGTTCGCTGTTCTTCTTGGTGTAGGCGACGATGGTCGTCGAGTATTCGGTGCTCGGCGGGAGCGGCCTGTCGTGCTTGAGGAACAGCGTGTCTTTGTGGATGGTCGGCGTGAGGATGAATGCGGAATCGCCCGACATTTTGACGCCGAGGCTCTTGTCCGAAAGTTCCTCGTTGAACACGAAGTAGGGCGTGAGGAGCGGCGAGATGTCCTTGTAGCCGTTCATGTCGGAATCCATGACGTTGCTCGCCTTGATGCGCGGCTTTGCGACGATGAGCGTGTCCTGCACCAGGTAGGCGCGGCCGATGTCCTTTGTCTGCGCGGCGGGAAGCCTGGGAAGAATGGTGGAAGAAAGGATGTAGCGCAGGCCCTTGTAGGTGAAGGGGGCGATGCTGAGCAGGAGCCCGGAATCGGCGGGCAGGTTGCTGAACTTGAAGCGTCCGAGAGAGTCCGTCTTGGAGGAATAGCTGTCGGATACGAGGTTGATGAACGCGGAATCCTTGTGCGTCACCTGCACGGGCACCTTGGCGACGGGGATGGGCGTACCCGAGACCGGGTCGCGGATGTAGAATTCACCCGAGATGCCGGCGTTTAACGGGCAGAGGCGCACGACGTTGCTCACGCTCGCCACGATCCCCTGCATGGAGGAGGACTCGTTGGTGGAACCGGCCGTGATTACCTTCGGTGCGTATTTCGTGGTGTCCTTGCCGTCGATGGCGGTGTAGCTGAACGAGAAGGAGAGGCTTCCGTAGGGGAGGTCGTCGATGTAGAAGGAGCCGTCTTCGTCGGTTGTCACCGTGTCGCTGTTGCCTTTCGCGTCTTGATATATTATAGTGGCGCCGTCGAGGCCCAGGCCGTTACTTGCGTCGAGCACGTAGCCCGAGTAGTTCCATTTGGAATAGCTCTCGCTTTCGGAATCGGTGACGGAACAGGCGACAAGAGCTGACAAAAACAGCAGAACAACGATTTTGTTCATCCTACATCCTTTGTCCTTGTATGGACAAAAATATTCATCCCAGACGGAAATCGAAAAATAGTAATAATTTCAACTTTTTGTCAAGGCAAAAAAATAATATAGCCTGTATTGGAATTCAGCAATAAATTGCTATTTTATGTATAAAAGTGTATAAAAAAATGCTAACATTATAGGAGATTGAACAATGGCAGAAAATAAGAGTGCAATGACCCAGCCCGAAGTCGTCTGGAACGACGCCAACATGAAGAGCCTTTACGTGAACGCCACCAACGTCGTGGCCGGCCGCGAAGAGGTGATGATGCTCCTCGGCCTCAACCAGGCTTGGAATATGGGCCAGAGCAAGGTGAACGTCGACATCGCCGAACGCGTCGTGATGACTCCGTACACGGCAAAGCGCCTCGCCATCATGCTCGCCGCCACCCTCAAGGCGTACGAAGCCAAGTACGGCACCATCGATCTCGGTCTCGAAAAGGCCCCGAGCGCTGCAGCCGAAAAGAAGGCGAAGTAATAAAAATAAAATAAGTTTTTAGTCGTTAAATAACTTTGATGGCGTACGTCCTGCGTACGCTATTTTTTTGTTGAAAATTACATTTTCATTACATCGAAAAACGCCGATTTGTATAAAAAAATTCACGTCTGTTGTAATTCAATGAAGGTGAATATTTTGTGCTAAAAAATATGACGGATGTGTATACAAAATAAAGTTTTTTTATAAACACCGTTTTTTATGATACAAAAAATTATTATTTTTATGGAGGCTCGGTCTGTTGTTAGACTGGCCCTTCGGAGGATATATGAAGAGATTTGTATTGACCACGGCATTCGCCTGCCTGTTCCTTGTTCTTGCAGCTTGCGATGACGATGAAAGTAGTTTTGTCCGTCCCGGTGACGATTCTTCTTCCAGCATTGAAGAGGAATCCTCCTCTAGCGACACACCGAAGTCGAGCGAATCTGCGAAGTCTTCTAGCAGCGTCACACCGAAGTCGAGCGAATCTGCGAAGTCTTCTTCTTCCAGCGTCACACCGAAGTCGAGCGTGAGCGAGACAAGTGTGTCCAGTAGCAATGCAAAATCCAGCAGCAGTACGAAGTCTTCTTCTTCCAGCGTCACACCGAAGTCGAGCAGCAGCGAGACAAGTGTGTCCAGTAGCAGTGCAAAATCTTCCAGCAGCTCTGCAAAATCTAGCAGCAGTGCGAAGTCTTCTTCCAGCGTCACTCAGCAGTCCAGTAGCAGTGAATATGTGCCGTTTGACCACTCCAAGGCTTTAGCGGAAGATTGGCGTATAGGTGAAAATCGTTATAAGACATTTACGGATCCGCGCAATGGCCGTAGCTATTACTATATAACAATAACGGGTACGGATACTGTGCGTAAGGTTGCCTCGGTGACTGTGATGGCAGAAAACTTGAATATCGGCGAGATGGTGCTCGGCGAAAACGACCAGAACAACGATTCCAAGATCGAACGTTACTGCTACAACAATGATACCACCAAGTGCGACGAATTTGGAGGCCTCTACCAGTGGGCTGAGATGATGCAGCTGCCAAGCCGCTGCAATACTGAAAGTTGTGCAGATTTGATCCAGCCGAACCACCAGGGAATCTGCCCCGATGGCTGGAGATTGTTTAATTTTAATGATTATGTCATAGTGATAAATGCCGAAGGAAATGATGACGGCGTCAAGGGAATGCGTTCGATGCATGGTTTCAGTGGAACGAATAGCAGCGGATTTTCCCTGACCGGAACTGGAAAGAGAACGAAAAAGGGGGGGTTTGATCGTTTGAAAAAGACTGCTTATTGGTTTTATCCACAAGAACATGAATATGATGAAAAATTGTATGTGTATAATGCAAATATATCTGCAGACACTGATTTTGCTCCGTCTGCAGATGATGGGGATGAAAAAGTTTTTGGCTTCTCCGTCCGCTGTACTAAACTAGAAGAATAATCAAAAGTTTTGAAAATAATTACAACGCACCCTGAGGTGCGCTGTAGTTGTTTTACCCTAAACGGAATTTTTCACAAATTCCACACGAAAAGTTTTAACTAAAAAGGCAAAAAACATGTCCAAGAACGTCAAGTCCAACAACAAGAACACCAAGAAGTCTACCCGCAACATTTACAAGATCGAGACCCTTGAGCCTCGCCTGATGATGGATGCCGAGTCGGGATTTGACGCCGACCGCCTGGATGATTATTCCGAACAGATTGAATCTATTTCCGGTAACATCGGGGAGTAGGTCTCTGCCGCGGTGGATTCCATCGATGGCTTCGACGCTTGGCCTCAGCGAAACGCCGGCTCCTTTACCACGCTGTTTGGCGAAAGTGTCGACAACCTGAAAACTACTGTTGCAGATAAAGTAAATACAGTCTTGACGCAGTCCTTGGACCAGGCACGTACCGCCATCGAGCAGGCTAATGCCAACCTTGCAGAAGGTGCCGACCCTATTAGCAAGCTGAGCCTTTCGGAACTGGTGGACACCTACGTGAAGAATTTCCTGGAAAGTGAGCAGGGCGAAGAGTACAAGGGACTCACGTTCTCTGCGGAAGGCTCCAAGCTTACGGTCGGCATCGACCTTTCCGAGACCAAGTCGCTTGAAAACCTCGGCGTCGATCTCGGTTCCTGGGGCAAGGTGTCTGTGGACGGTGCTGCCAATCTTTCTGCTACTGCTCAGGCTTCTGTTTCTGTCGAACTGGACAAGGATGGGAGCGGTTCTCTTCTCGATAGCGCAGACGATGTCGAAATCTCTGCTCCGCAGGTGGACAAGCTTGAGGTCTCTGTCGATATTCCCGGTGCCAGCGCCAAGTTCATGAACCTTTCTGTTTCTGAGGTCGAATCTGCCGACGAACCTGCTCCGGACTTGAGCCTCAGTTACACGCCCGACGAAGGTGTGACCAAGAATGTGGACCTGGAATTCAAGGTGGGCGAAATCGCCAATCTCCCGTTCTATGTGGCCGATGAGGGCGTCTTGAAGGTGTCGACCAACGATGGCGAACTCGATGTCCAGGTCCCGGAATTCAAGCTGAATAAGGATTTTTCTCTGGGTACGGTGCTCAAGTCCGTTGCCGCCAAGAAACTTCCTATTCTGAACAGCATAAAGATTCCTGTTGGCGAGGGTGTTCAAAGTGAGGAATTGTCTGTTGCTGAGGTTGCCTCCGAACTGGAAGATTTCTGGAGCTTCGTTCCAAGTGCAATTTATGGTTCCGTCGAAAACAAGGCGATGAACCTTGTTCAGCTCAAGTCTTCTGTCGATTCGTTTGTGCAGACCAAGGCTGCCGAATGGGGAAATGTTTTCGGTAGTTACGCTTTTGTCGGCGAAGGCGATTCCTTGCCCCTTAGCGAAGGCGAAAACAGCCTTGTCTTGCGAATTACGCCGACTGCGGGTTCCTTTGATAAATTGAATCTCGGCAAGTTCTCGTTGGAAAAAGTTGCCGTAAACACCAAGATTGACGTGAAGTTCACATTCAATATGGACGCAGAAGGGAAAATTACGTTCAGTAATGTCGCGCTGCAAGATTTGAATGTGAAAATGCAAAAGTCTGGTGTTGAAAGCATTTCGTTGGAGGGAATCAGCGCTGTCCCGAATAGTGGAGTGTTCAGCTTGGAGCTGTCCATCGTCAATAGAAATAATCGCCTTGATGTGGATAAGTTTGATGCGCAATTGACTTACGATAAGCTGGATTTGAAAGCCAATGATACGTTGCTGGCAAGCCTGCAGCAGGGCTCCATCTCTTACGCTAACGAAAAGTGGACGTTGCCCGCTGAGATAACCAACTTTACGGACCTGCTTAGCGGGGATTCCTTCTCGATGAAGAGCCTGCTTAGCGCAATCGGGTCTGTCCCGTACCTTGCCAATTACAAGTTTGCTATAGCCAAGAAAAACCCGGACAAAAATGAACCGAAGAACTATGTTTTGTCCGTTGTTGACTTTGCGGGTAAAGTTGACGACGCCTGGAAGGGAATCTCGCTTGCCCTGTCGGGTGGCGTAAATGAGGCTGTACAGGGTGCTGAAAACATTGCTGAAGGAGTGGCAATCGATGCCGCTCGTTTGAAGGCGCTCTTTGAAAGTAGTGTTACCGATAAAAATTTGAGCAGCTTGTTTGATAGCGTTACCTTCAAGATCGGTGAAGCCGATGCTGTTGACATCTTTGCAGAAGTGATAGGTGAACAGGCGGAATTGCCGTCTATTGCACTGAATGTCGGCTCTAACGAGTTTACGCTTGGCTTTGCGAAGAAAAATATTGCGATGGATGGCTTTAGCATTAATTCTTTCAATGTGAATGCTAAAGCCGATATTTCTGCCGCTTTGAAAATCAAGCTCAACATCGACCAGAGTGGAAAAGTCACGTTTGGTGAGTTTGACATTTCCGGGTTCGAAGTCACGGTATCTTTAGAAGACTTTGCTGATACCTCTTTAACTGTTTCGTATGCTGACAAAAAATGGCAGGTTAGCGAATTCGATTTCGAATCCTTAATTGAAGGAATCTCGCTGAGTGCCATTCTTAAACCTGTTATTGAAAATTTTACAAATAATAAATCTATCCCGAATCTCGATTTGAAGGTAAAAGAAACTCAGACAACCGTTTTGGGTATCTTAGATTCTGTTTCCAATACGTGGGAGAACGTTTCCAAGGCTTTGAAAGCGTCTGTTTCTTTGCTTGGAAGTGGAGACCCGAAGGTTGCCAAGCTTGATGCCGATGCGTTGAGAAATAAGTTTGCGAGCCTGGTTGAAAAAGATGGAGATGATGAGTTTAAGAATATTATCGACTGTATAAAAATTGTTCCGTCGGGCTCTATGCAGGAATACAATATATGGGGCCGTGAACTGCAGTCTGCCGTGTTGCCGACCTTGACGGGCGAGGAATATACTTTCGTTTTCTCGCTCCACGAAGCTTCGCTTGAAAAATTGAAACTTCCCCTCTTCGATTTGAATAGTCGTCTTGGCGTGGATTCCGAGATTGCCATAAAGGTGACTGTCAACGCTGTTGACGGAAAAGCCGATTATACACTTGGATTGGAAAAGCTCGGATTTGGCGTAGATATTGGGGGTGCTGTTCAAGGTCTTCCGTTTGCAATCAGCGGAGATTCTTCCGTGAAGGTCTCGTATGACGTCACTAATGGCTGGAAAGTGGACTACCCAAAATTCGAGTTGGGCGGAAATTTTGCGCTCAAAACTGTTATCAGTAGCTTGCTTGAAAATGTAGATGTCGAGTGGATGAAATTGACGTCGGAAGCAGGCGTTGAAAATGTTAAGGATGTTTTGAATAGTATCGTTTCGGAGGCGGAGAAGGCTCATAACACTATAGCGAAAGCTCTTTGCTCGGATGCTGCGGAATTGTCAACAGGGGCGACTTCAAGTATTGATGTGACGATTGAAACTTTGAAGAGGGCTCTGAGCGAAGTCCTTGATAGTGAATCAATATTTAAAAGCGTCGAAATTGTTAAACAGGGCGCTAATGTAGGCGATTCTGATACTCTTTATACGGTTTTTGGAGATGCTGTTGCAACTACTACAGAGAAAGTCCTGAATTTCTCCATTGACAGCAATAGCCAGTGTGCCAAACTTACGTTCAGATTCACTCCAAAAAAGAGCTTTGAAAAAGTAAGTATTGCTGGTGTTGCTTTGAGTAATGTCAATATGGAGTGCCCGTTCGATGTGACGCTGACCCTTCGTAATAACAATGGCTCGATAGAATTAGAGTCGGTCGATTTTGACAAGATGACACTGGATGTATCGCAGCCTTTGAGTGGGCCGATTTCACTCCCTGGTGACCTTACAGCTGAACTTGTTTCCGGATTATTTAAATTTAAAGCGAGTATTGGAACCTCAGGTTTTGCAATTAGTGAATGTGAATTAAGCTACAGCTCTCTTGAATTGAAGTACAACAACGTTATGTTGCTCAAGCAAGAGAAGTCTGCAGACGAAGGTACTGATCCTTTTGAAATCGGCTATAGTGATAGTAGTAATGAATGGAATTTCCCCTCAGAATTTACCGATTTGAGAGCTATTCTTGACGATGTTGATCCTTTTGCTGCAATAATTGGAGTCGCTGAAAGTGCGTCGATTCCGTACCTTGGAGATTCGTTTAAAATAGGAAGTAATTCTTACAAGGTTTCTGAAATCTTGCAAAAAGTTAGTGGTTTCAGAAACAATGTCCTTCTTGCGCTTCGAAACCAGATCGCGCGTTCTGAGGATACAGTTTCCTTAAATCTTAGCGAAGCCAAAAGGATTTTTGATGGTTTTTGGAAAAGTAGTGCTAATGCTGGTTTTAAGGATTTCTTCTCGAAAATCAACCTTAATTTTGACGCAATTAGTTATAATCTTTTGGCTGATACAGGCATTCCCTCAGATCCTATTGCGATAAGTGGGGGTAAATTTGCTGTTGAATTTGTTTCTGAAATAAAAGATTTGGAAATAGATTTGGGGGCTTATTCTAGTAAATTTAATGTCGAGGTCTCTGCTGCAATTGAAATAAAGGTCGAGGCGGATGGAATTGCCTTAAGTTTTGGTGCCTTTGAATTTAGAGTTCCGACTATAAATAAAGACAATTCGGTTGTGAATACATTCCTTCAATTTGACGAAGGGGATTGCCTTAGAATTACATACGATGGTCAAAAATTCACATGCAATGTAAAACCTAAAGAAAATATCGATCTTACAAATCTCCTCTCGATAGAATACCTTTTTACGGCTTTAAATAATATTGATATTCCGTTCTTGTTGACTCCAACATTCTCGGTTCTTGGTCACTCATTTACTATACCGCAATTTGGAACAGAACTTAATACTTATTTCCAAACAGTGCAGTATGGTGTCAAAAACGCTTTTGAGGGTGGAAAGCTTGATTTTGCTAAAATAAAGAATGCTTTTGCTGGTTATGTCAATGGCCTAGTACCTTTGGATAAAATCCAAATTTTAAATAAGGAGTTCAGCAGCGATTTTAATAGTAATGATCTGGTAAATTTGGTCGGTACGGCTTCTGCCCCATCGGGTTCTATTGCATTGGCAAAGGGCGATCATACATTGCTGTTTGCCATTTCTCCCAAAAAACTCCAGTTGCTTGGCGAGGGCGGCTTCAATCTGGGCATCCTTGATGTTGATTCGTTAAGTGCGGATTGCACGGTATACTTAAAGCTTGATGTTAAGGTTGGTGATGATGGAAAACTTTCCTTTGAAAATGTCGAATTGGAAAGAGTTGAGTTGACTTTTACTACTGCCCTTGATTCGATGAACCTCGGCCTCTTTAATGTTGGTATTGTGGGTGGAACGGTTACTTTTGGTGTTTCAATCGGTAAAGACGGCGGTGTAAATGCTAATGAGCTGAAGTTGAGCTATAAATCCTTGACACTGAAGGCTGGCGTTGGTAATTCATCTCTTGAGATTGCAAAGATTACTCAATCTGGTAAATTTTCATACGGTTTCGAATCACATGAATGGACGCTCCCGAGCGAAATTAAGCAATATATGTCTCTTTCGGGAGACTCGCTGATTAATCAGGTCCATGTGGTGCTTAATTCGTTGCAGACTGCCTTGCGTAACATGGTCGAAAAAAAGACCAAACTCGACTTCCTTGACGGCTCTATTGATAAGGTCGTAGATATTGTCGATAAGGTTGAAGCGGTTGTTTACGGGGATGGGGACGCTGCTTGCGACTACGGCCTCATGAAATGCGTCGAAGGCCAGTACCAAAAGAATTTTGGTACTATACAGCAATTTGTTGAAGTATTTAACAAATCTTGGAAAATGGTTTTCTTTGGTGGTGAAGGGGATGACGTTGTTAGTCTTGTTACCCCAACTGAAGAAAACGCCAAAAATGTTAGGCTAAAATTCGAATTGAAGTTTGGTGTCGGAAAGGCGTTTGGGCTTGACTTGGCACATGTGCTGAAGGACGAATTGGAAAATGTTTCTACACATGGGTACGTTTCAATATCGGGTGATGCTTCGATTGCATTTACATTGAATATTGATTTCAGTGGCGAAAAATTAGATGGAAATGCGAAACTTTCTGATATTGGTTTGTTCCAGGTTAAGAAAAAAGATGGCGTATTGACGGCTGTAAGAGAAGTTGACGGCGATGAAAAGGTTATTTCCGAAAATGAAGGGTATGTCACCTATGTTATTCCCACAGAAAAAACCTTTGATGAAACTCTATATATTAGCATAAAGACGAATAATGAAGTACAAAGAGATAGAACTAAACTCGGTACGATTAAAATTAATGCAAATGAAAAAATAGAAAGGAAGAATGCTGATTGGCATACGCAAGAACTAGAACCAGGTGTAAAAAATCTGATTTGGAATATTAATTGCACTTCTTCGTCTAATCAAATCTACATCACCTCGAATCAGGAATTTGACATCGAGAAGGGTGAGGCACCTGATGATGTTAAGAAAACTTCCTCTGGCGATGCCTTTGCCGAACTGAATCTGTCCGGTACGAACTTGCAGACGATGTGCGAAGTGACGAATAAGAGTGGTGAGGACGATACATGGGATATTTATTTCTTTACCCCAGAACAAATAGAAAAGGCTAAAACCGAAGGTGTTAAATTAGACCCATCTAAAGCGAAATGCGTAAAGATAAAGGAGGAAACGCTAAAAGAACTTTTTGATGCTTCGTCTCCTTTGAAAGACCAGTTGAATGGGTACCTTTCTATTCAGAATATTGATAATCTGGAAAAAGGTCGATCCATCATGAATACATATGGCTTGTATGTGGTGGATGTGACATCTGACGATAAGATTATTTTCGGTTGCGATCCTCGAAGAATTCAAGGATATCATCCAGGTTCGGACTCCTATTATCTTCTTTATAGTAATATAGATAAAATGGGCGAACAGATTACCTACATGCGAATTTCTGGAGAGCTTACGCCTTCGATGAATACGTCGGGTCGGCAGGGAGCGCTTGTTTCTATTGATGATGAAACTTTGGGTAATGAAGTTGTATATGTAAACTTTGAAAAGTCATATACAGAAACTGATGCTCGGTCGGAATTGGAAAAACTGAAAAAAGCGTATGGATTTGATGATCAAGCAGATCCAACTGAAATTATAAAAAACTTGAATGGTAAAGTTGAGTTTGGTTTAAAAGAGTTGGGCGAAGACAGATGGGCTATTTCGCTGAAGAGTACAGATGATAAGACATCTGTAGAGATGACGAATAATATTCTGGAATTGAATTTTACCGATAAATCGAAAAATTCTGCGACAATATATGTCAATACAGAAAAATGCATGTCTGTGTTCAACCTTGCAAATGAAATTGCCAAAACGATAAATAGTTCAAAAAATGCTGTTTTGTCTAAGGTGACTGAAGTCAAGGTTGTTGACGGGAATATTGTATTCACTGTAAGTGAACAGGATTTTACAATTGGAACCGAATCATCCAACATGCGTGATTTTAAGTTAGATGGCGCTGGTGGCCTGCGTTTGGTCGATTTTCAGCTTCTCTTGGAGACGAGTGCACTAGAATCGCAGAAACTTTCAAGTCTTCTTGAGAATATTAATCAAAATATTGGTCCTTATACCATAGCAATCGTAGATGACCATCTGGAAATTTCTGGAAGTCAAGAATTTACCTTGACGTCATTTGGTTCCAGTAAGGCTCTCGAATGGCTTGGCTTTAGTTCGGGACAAAAGGCTCAAAAGAAATCGGGAACATCTCAGAGTTCGACGGATTCTTTCCGTATTGTAGGCTCTGCACTCAAGAACCTTGATTGGTCGAAAAAGATCAGTCTTGAGAACGTCAATGTTGGTGCAAACCTGACGCTTTCGATGGGAACCAACCTGCACGAAATTGATAAACTCTCTAAATCAGGAAATTCCGTTACTCTTGAGCTTAAATCTGCAGAAGGTAATGATGTTAGAGCAGATGTTTCTTATGCTGTAGGCGGTTATATTTCTGTCGGTAAAGATTATTATAAAATAGAAAACGTTGATGCCGAGGCTGGAACTCTTACTGTATCGACGGTTTCGATTGACGGGAATACGCTTAAAGATGCCGATAAAAAGGAAACTTGGAAAGAGGCTAAGTATGTTGCAAGTGCGTCTGCTTCGTATAAATTCGTTGGAGCAGACCTTTTTGCGGATGGTCAAGTAACGCTTACGTTGAATTTCGAGCTAGAAAAGGAAAATAAAGCTGCTGAAGGTGAGGAAAAATCTGGAGAAACAGAACAGTCTGGAGATACAGAACAGTCTGGGGAATCTGGAGAAACTGCTGAAGGTTCCGATGGTATTAAGGTTCTCGGATACTACTTCAAACCGACGCTGAATGTTGACGATGGTAAATTTAAAGCACTCGCGTACGCCGATTTGTTTGGTTATGGCGTAGAACTGGCTTCGGCAACTCTTGAGGTCGTAAAACCCAATGGGTTTGCGTCTTTTGAAGACGATACGAACACTGAATTGAAACAAGATAATTATAGGTTGGCCAGTAATGTTGAACTGGGTGATGGCGTTAAGAGCATACTTGACAGCTTCAAAAATTTCTCGATAGAAAAGCTCTATGTTGTGCTTGAGAATCTGATTGACCGTATTGATGATGTTACAGAAAAAGTCAAGGGTAAAAAGATTCCTGTTATCAACAAGACTGTTGGCGATTTGGTCAGCGTGGCGAACGATTTGCGCAGCATTATCTCGACGCTCCGAGCCGAAAAGATTACGAGCCTCCAGCAGTTCGGTGATTTGCTGAATACTTATCTTGACAAATTCAATCTTACTTCGCGTACAGACGGAAAAAAACTCTTTAATATAAGGTTTGACAAGGATTATCAGGCCGTTTTCTTTGACTTCGATGTGGCGAAGGCTATCGGTGTACGCCATAGGTTCAGCTTTGGTGAAGCGAATTCCGGTGTCCAGGGAAACATAGACTTGGATGTCTCGGGTGATTTCTGGTTTGCGCTTTCTGCAAAGGTGGTATTTGGCGAGGAATTTGACCTTGTGCTTACGGAACCCATTCAATTTGGTGCCGAAATTGCAATTTCGGGCGACAAACTGAATTTCGATTTGGGTGTCACAGGCGGCGGCAGTGGCATGCTCAGCAACTTGATTTCTGTTGGCGAGAATAAGGATCAGCAATCGTTTATTTACGGCAAGGTGGCCTTCTTGGGTTCTGTGAGCGGTAATGATTCTGATTCTTTCTCCATTAAGGATGCTAGTGGTGTTAAGATTGATTATGCTTTGCCAATTGTTCTTTTTGGACGACTCCCGATTACCGTATGCGAGATGTCCTTGGGCGATGTCCTTTTGGGCAGATTCAATAATAATGCTGTTGAATTAGTCAATTGCACGTCTTTCGATAATGCCCAAGACGAAGTCGAAAAAATAATGGGTGCTATCAAGGAGGACTGGAAAGATGGCGAACTCACCGAGGCGAATAAAACGTATGACAGTTTTGATTTTGGCCTGAGGCTTGGGAATGAAGGCGATACATCCTCGTTTGATGGTGAACTGATTGCTGATTTTTCGAATGTGTACGAAAGGATATTGGAACTTGCTGATTTCGCCAACATGGATTGGTTCAGCCAGATTAAACTTGCCGTTTCTGGCTTGAACAATCTGTTCGAAATGCTCGAAAGCAATATCAACGGCGGTATGGCAAACTCCATCAAGTCTGTTCCGGTTGTGGGTTCTGCCTTGAGTACCGGTGTCGACTTCTTGAGTGTGTTGAAGAACAAGGTACTTGACCCGTTCTCGAAGTTTGTTTACGAATCGACGGGCTTGACAGCCGAAATGGTCGCGAAAAAGATGAACGACCTATTTGAGCTGGATTCGTTCCTGACTCCGGATGATTCCTATTATTTTGGTTGGGAGGGCAAAAATAGCGGCTGGAATCAGATCGGTGGACAGGGAACGTGGTTCCGCAGTACCAAGGAATCTGCGGAATGGTACTTCAACTTGGGCGGCGTGTATAGTTTTGGAACCTCGATAGGTTTTGACCTCGGCTTCCCCGGACTGGCGCTTGCCGCAGATGGCGGGCTCAAACTCTCGCTTTCTTGGGCGCTTGAATTCGGGTTCGGTATTTCGAAACAGAATGGATTCTACTTTATCTTTAACGATGGCAACGAAATCAATGTCAAGGCTACGGCTTCGCTAGAAGGTACTGATATAAGCGCCTCGTTGGCTGGGTTGGGCTTGACCTTGTCAACAACGGGAACAGATAAAGATAATAAGGCCCACGAAGCTGTTATTGAACTAAGTTTTGGTGTCGACTTGAATAATCCGAGTGATTCTTCGACAGAGACTTACAATTCCAGACTCGGCGTTTCGCAGCTGCCTAATGCAGATGGAATGAATGAATGGATTGCAAAACAAAAGACCGATGATAATCCCGATGATAAGATAAAAAAATTTACGAAAAAATACGGCTTGGTAGAGGTGTCCAAGGCTTTTGCCGTGCCTAAGTTTGACTTTGATGCGTCTGTCGATATCAATGTCGGTATAGATGTCGGGGTCGGCAAGGATGCCGGTCGTGATACGCCCAAGTTCCCCAATATTTCGGGTGATTTCGAATTTTCATGGGCGTACGAATTTGTAAAAGGTGTAAAACAATCGAACGTAAAATCTCTGGCGTTCAAAAATCTTGAATTCGATATGGGCTCCTTTATCGGGGGAGTCCTCGGGCCAATTGTCTCCAAGATTCAGTCTGTTGTCGAACCGCTGGAGCCGCTCATCGACTTCTTGATGACTCCGTTCCCGGTACTTGATGATCTAGGAATCAAGATTACTCCGCTCGACTTGGCCAAAAAGTTCAGCAAGGGCAAGTTCGACGATGGTATGATTTATGCCATCAAGGACTTGATTTCGATTTCCAAGATGATTTCGACCTCCAATGGCAAGGGAATCAAGATTAGTCTGGGTGATTTTGTATTAGTAAAAACAGTTGGTGATAATACAGATGCTCAATCATTCCTTAAGGGTAAAAGTGCGCTTTCTACGATAGATGTAGATGCGTTTACTTCTAATCAACCCGATATTAAAGGAGAAGCCAACAAAGAACTCGAAGATCAAGGTTTCAAGTTTAAGGGCGACAGTAGCTGGAAGTTTATCTGGAGCGATCCATCGCAGATATTCAAGATGCTGCTTGGCGAAGATGTTCCTCTCGTCGAATACACGATGCCCAAGCTCTGCTTCGACTTTGACTGGGATACGTTCGTACGCATTTGGGGCCCGCTCGGTGCGCGCCTGGGTGTGACGTTCAGCGCTTCTATCCAGCTCGGCTTTGGTTACGACACGTTGGGTATCCGCCAGTGGATTAGCAGTGGTCGTAAGGACTATGGTCGCCTGCTCAATGGCTTCTATGTGATGGACAAGGATGCAAATGGAGTCGATGTCAACGAACTTTCGTTCTATGGCGGCTTGACTGCTGCTGCTGAACTCAATGCCGGTGTCAAGGCTGGTGTCGGTGGCGGTGTGGGTATCAATGTGGGCTTCAACCTCTTTGACCCCAACAAGGATGGTAAGGTTCGCCTCAGCGAAATGAAGCAAATCATTGGCGAACTGGGCTTGTTCGGCATATTCGATGTGAACGGTGAAATTACCGCGAAGCTCTACGCTTATGTTGACCTGTGGCTCTGCAAAAAGGAGTGGAACATTACTGGCGACATTACTTTGTTCAGTTTCAATTATGAACATAAGCTTGCGCCGGTGATGGCTTCGAAGAATGACAATGGCAATATCGTTGCGCACATAGGTCCGAATGCTGGCGACAGAGTATCGACTGACAATGTGAACACTTCTCTTGAAGATGGTGATGAAGCGTATGTAGCTGATTTAACGGAAAAAGGTGAAGTTAAATGGGCTGGTGGCAACAAGAGTGTAAAGACTGATAAAGGAAAATGGTATCAAATTGATGGCGGTGCTGGCAATGACTACATCAAGTTGTCCGGGAAAGCTGGCCTCAATCTTGAAATTTATGGTGGCGAAGGTGACGATGTAATCGACCTTTCCGGGCTTGATTTGAATGGCTATACCGTAATTATCGTTGGTGGTGCCGGTAATGATACCATTATTGGTGCTAATGGTGGTATGAATATCATCTATGGCGATGATGGGTATGTACCTCCCGAAGAAGAACGGAAAAAGAGCCCCATGACTTGGGATGCCGAAGGGTCTGTGGTTGCGAGTGCCTCCGGTAATGATACAATTATCGGTGGTGACCGCGCTGATATCATTTTCGGTGGTGCCGGTAACGACAAGATCAATGGGCTTGGGGGGGACGATTTTATCTTCGGTGATGGTGGTAAGATCCATATTAAAGGTAATACTATCTCTAACCCCACTCGCAGCGATATCAGCCTTGATGGCGGCGACGATTTGATCATTGGTGGTGAAGGTAAAGATACAATCTATGGTGGTTCGGGCAACGACCGGATTGACGGTGGCGTCGGCGATGATGAAATTCATGGAGAACGCGGAAACGACCGTATATTCGGTGGCTCGGGTGAAGATTATATCTATGGCGGTTCCGGTCACGATATTATAAATGGCGATAAAGTAGAAACGATAAAAGTCGCCAATGACTTCGATAAGGATTTCTTCAGCAAGGAACTTATTGCAAACCAGTTTAGTAAGGATAACTATACCGTTTCTGATAGTGAGTTCAAGTTCGATGTTGATTCGGACGAGAAACTAAACAAGTGGGAAAATAAACTTGAGAAGTCACATTCTGTTGCGAGTAATAATGATTCCGGTAGCGACGGCATTGACCATATCTATGGCGATGAAGGCGATGACCTGATTTACGGCGCCGGAGAAAATGACGTCATTGAAGGTGGCATTGGTAACGATGTCATCGATGGCGGTACTGGTGACGACAACATCCAGGGTGGTATCGATAATGATATCATCTATGGTGGTGAAGGAAACGATGTCATCGATGGCGGCGCTGGTAATGACAGCCTGTATGGCGATGAGGGTGTTCGTGACTATGAAAGTGGTGCCCACGAGTTTAAATACCAACGGATTACGTTTGGTGAAAACTTGGGCTTGAAAAAAGCATTCTACTATGATGCGAAGAGTAAGAGCAATGGCGGAAATGATAAAATCAAGACGGGCCCCGGCTTGGATTTCGTTGACGGCCAGGGAGGCAGTGACCAAATCTTCGTGAATCTTATGGGTGGAAGCGAAACAGGTTATGTGAATGTCTCTGATTCTGGAACGGGTGCGTCCGACAGGGATGTGCTTACGATTGAAGCCACTGAATATGCAGACAACCTGTTGATGCGCATGAACGAAGCAGGTACTCTTGGCTTCGTAGCGTTGTTGCCGGAAGATGGTGACGTATCTAGCACGAATGCCAATAAGAATATCGAACGCGTCAACTTTACGAATAGTATCGATGTCGTTAATTTGAACGCAAATGGCGGCAATGACAAGGTTGTCGTTGATGGTACTGCGGCTGTAACGAATATTGATGGCGGCGCCGGAAATGATACCTTCCAGGTTGGACAGCTCTACAACTCCGATCGAAAGGCTGGTACACAGAACATCGCTTCTGAAGATGGATTCAAAACTATTCAGAATTCCGATGGAAAATACCTGAGTGAAGGTGTGTCTGAAGGTTCTAAGTTGAGCATTGATGGTGGTATTGGTGATGATACCTTTACCGCTCTGCGCAACGTCGGTTCTTTGAACATGGCTGGCAGCCGTGGCAACGATGCGTTCTCGGTATACAACAATAAGACTATGAGTGGGGATATCGTTGTCAACGGAACTCGCTCGATTGATGGTGGAACCGGAATAGATAGCGTAAATGTCTATGGCACCGAAGGTGACGATACTGTTGTTATTACGAAGGAAGGCTTGCTTTCTGAATCTGGTGGTATCAAGGTTGCCGGTGTAGAATACTCGAATTTTGCAGCTGGTGCGGGTGACGATGAATTCTATGTCGCCAGCAACAATGCGGGTGAGACGACTACGATAAACGGCGGTCATGGCAATGATACCGTGTCTGTTGGTGGTCTCGATTTGGATAGTCGTCCGCTTCGAAATGCCGATACCGATGGCCAGACCAATACTTTGACGTTCGAAGTCCTGTCGGCGGATTCTGATGATTTGAAAGACGATGAAAAGAAGATCTGTTTTGTAAATTCTGATTTGGAAGACAAAAAGTATCAGCAAAAATTTGTCGCGATGGATACGAGCGCAGCTCCTGCCGTGTTTGTGTCTACTTCTAAAACATATATTGCTGATAATGGGCTTGTTATTCAGGAAGGTGGAGTTGGTTCGTTCTTTGTCGGCTATTCCGGTAACCTGAAAGAAGGGTCGATTACTGTCGACTTGAACATTCCGTTGCTTTCCACGTCCATGCTTCAGGCTGGTGACAGGGGAATCCTGATTAAGAAAGATTCTGACACTACATATTCGGATCATGTTCAGATTGTCTTTGATGAAAACAATACGCAACCGGTAAAGATAAATGTCAAGGCCCTTTCGGATTCCTTGCTCGAAGAAGATGTGGTCAAGTCAATTTCGTTGAACAGCGTTTGGACTTATACGAATAATGGTGAAGATATTGAAAAGCTACTTTCCAAGTCTGCGACGGCATTCTCGCTGAGTGTCAAGGATGATAAAAAAGTCACCAAAAATGACGAAGCGAAGAAATTGCTTACGAGGACCGAGGAGTACACGATTGGTGGAAACACGGTTGCTCTGGGCGAATTTGGCGTCGAATTGCATGGCGCGAATAAGTCGAACATCCATGTTTATCTGGAAAATAGCGATAAGACAATTGAATATACCAGTATAGATGACAAAGGTGTTTTGACCATAAAGAATTATACAAATGACCTAAAAGATAAGGTTCTTATCGTTAATTATCGTTCCAATACAATGAAACTTGATGGATCAAAAATCCATCTTGCTTACGATGATGTTGCCAGTTTGTCTTCTGTTAAATATGGAACCGAGACTGTCTACTGTGGCGCAGATAAAGCATCGAAGGAAAAGAAGGATATTTATTACGAGCTGAACGGAAATGTCCTGGTATTCTTCAATACGTCGAACCAGCAACTCGCGACATTGCATGGTGAGGTTTCTGTTGGTTCAGGTACGTTTGCTCCGGCTGAAGCCAATATCACGAATACGGATTCCTTCGAAGCATGTGATTTCCTGAAGATTGAACGCTTGGGGGTGACCGGGCAGGAAAAGCAATATGTGCTTGCCGAAAGATACCTCAAGACAGAATTGAAGGATGGCATACATGTCTTGGATGGAACCGACGAAGACCTTACCCAATGGAATTCTGTGACGCTCAATATTACATATGCGAAGGGCGATATTCCAGAAGGTAAGACACTGTTCGTGAAGGTGTTTGCCTCCGAGGTCTTGTCGAGCATGACGCACGGGACCTGGGACACTCAGCTTATGATTTGTGATCCTAATGGCGATGACAAGCCGTATACTATTTTGAAGTTTACGAAGGATTCCTTGACGCAAGCCATAACTATTTATGCGAAAGGTGATGTTATAGACGAGGAGTACGGTGTCGTCACTTTCGATGGAAATAGCCCAAAGCGTATTAACCAAGTCGAAGGTATTGTTGATGCTTATGGTAAGGGAACAAGCGACATTGCCGGTGTCGATAATCCGGAACTTCTCCATTATAATCATAAGATTGATAATGGCTCCGGCTTTGTTTGGGCTTCGGAGTTTAATGAGAAAAATACCTATGACTTAGACAGCTTGGCTGGCGTGAAGTCTGTTTCTGGTAATACAGTCGTCGTCGAAATTAAAGCAGGACTGACGCCTATTAAGGGTGGTACGGTCAAGTTTGTTTCGGAAAAGAACGAATCAGAATGGTTCCGTATTGATGGTGACCCCATTGTGGGGGAGGGTACTTATACTCTCACGTTGAACAAGTCTATTGAAGTTTCCTTGAACGGATTCAAGGCTATGTTCGCTGGGCAGAAGGATTACCTCTTTGAAAGCGAAGACGACTGTGTCGACCGTATATTCGTGAATAACCAGGATTCGAATGTCGATGCTGTCAGTGCTCTTGAAAATGCCAATGTGGAAAGCGTTGACGATTCCGTCAAGTTTACGCATACAGAACTCAAGGAAAAGGTTGTTGCAAGCGAGTTCGAATTTGGCGAATTCAATTTGGGTACAGGTAAGGATACCGTCAATATTTCCAAGACGCTCCACAAAAATGTGGACGGAATTGACTTCCAGACGTTTACCGTCGTTAATACTGGCGACGATAAAGTAAATCGAACAACAGATGATAAAATTACCGTTACCGACTACGATGACGAGAATGACGGTCAGCTGGTTATCAATGCCCAGGGCGGAAACGATACAATCACCGCAAAGGGAAGCAAGATAACTAGGGACGGCATGATTGTTCTTGGCGGCGCCGGAAAAGACACCATCGATGTCGACAAGGGTATTATTGCCTTTGGTGACAAGGGTAACATCCAGTACAAGAATGGCGATACGGTCGTTACGGAGCTCGGTTATTATGGGGAGGATGTCGGCAACCATAAGGCTGGCGATATCATTCTGACGACTATTCCTAAGGATAGGGACGCTAATTATATCCAAAAGCAGACCGATGGCATTGTCCGTGGGGCTACATCGATTGCGTCCGTAATGCCTAGCGAAGGTGATGTTGATGATATTACCGCCAGCGGACAGAACAGCGTTGTTATCGGCGGTTTTGGTGGCGACAATATCTCTGTAACCGGAGAAAAGAACGTTGTTCTTGGCGACAATGGTGTCGTGAACTTCCATAACGAAGGTACGGCGACGTCTTGGCGCGAAAACAACATCAAGATTAGCCTCGAAAAGGTTCAGACGACAAATAATTCTATTGGTGAGAAAGATACCATTGATATTGTCGGCAGCCATAACGTTGTCATGGGCGGAAATGGTGGTGACATAATCACCATCGGCGAAGCCGGTAAGGAAAATGGGACCGATAACGTTGTCCTAGGCGATGGCGGTATCGCAGAATTCACGCCGGGCGTTGCTACGACCGATGATTTCATGGTCAATGCCGCAGTCAAGTCTGTGAAAACGGATGATGATCTCATTGGAACGCGCGATGAAATCACGATCTATGGCGGCTTGAATACTGTCATGGGTGGTGCCGGCCGCGACCAGATTATCATTGGTGAAGAAAACAAGAGCTACGGAAAACAGAACGTCGTTCTTGGCGATGGCGGCTCCTATGAAGTCGATAAAGCGAAAGGCGAGGTGACGGTTAAAACCAATGACCTCTCTGTGTCCAGTGAAAAGGAGCCTGATTTTGCCGACACCATCGAAATCCATGGCGGTCAGAATACGGTCATGGGTGGCCTTGCTGGCGATGGAATCGACATTTTCGGTGCCGACAACATCGTCCTCGGCGATGGTGGCGAATCCATTCGCGAATGGAACAGCGAGCAGAAGGTCTACGACTCCATCAAGTCCGTCAAGACGACTAATGACGATAATGGCGGTATTGACACCATCAACATCCATGGAGGCGAGAATGCCGTTATGGGTGGCGCCAAGGGTGATAAGATTACCATTGGCGACGAAGTCGAGGAGGGTAAGCCTCAAAATGGCAATGAGAACGTTGTCCTTGGCGATGGCGGCTCCTATGTTGTCAACAAGGAAGAAAACCTTGTTACGATCCAGACTTCTCGTGATATCGATGAAAATCAACAAGTCGTTATTCATGGCGGTGAGGATACCATCAAGGTTTATGGCGGACAGAATACTGTTATGGGCGGTGCCGAAGGCGATGATATCGATATTTATGGTGCCGACAACATCGTCCTCGGTGACGGTGGCGTAGCCGTCCGTGAAAGGAATGATGAGCACAAGATCTTCGAGGCCATCAAGTCCGTCAAGACGACTGATGACGATAATGGCGGTATTGATACCATCGATATTTATGGTGGTAGGAACGCCGTGATGGGTGGCTTTGCTGGTGATATCATTACTATCGGCGAAGCGAAAGAGAACGAAGAGGAAAATGTTTCCTACGACCACAACATCGTATTGGGTGATGGCGGCGAATATAATAACGAAGCTTCTGATTCTGCCTATATCAAGACCCAGAGCGATGACATTGGTGGCGAAGACCACATAAAGGTCTTTGGCGGCCACAATGTCGCTATGGGTGGCTTCGCTGGCGATGAAATCGAAATTCACGGTGGCGAAAACGTTGTTCTCGGTGATGGTGGCGTTGCCAATTACAACAAGAATCCTAATGCGGCAACGGTGAATGAATTCATCAACTCCGGACTTCGTGATGTTGCAACCACGAGCGATGGTATCGGTGGCCATGACGATATCGATATCTTTGGCGACAAGAACGTCGTGATGGGCGGTGCCGATGGCGACAACATCGATATTGCTGGCAAGGATAACGTTGTCGTTGGCGACGGCGGCCGCTATGACATCTATGAAGACTACAGGACGGTCAAAACCAAGTCTGAACAGGACGGTGGCCACGATGTTATCCATACCGACGACGGCAAGAATATTGTGATGGGTGGTATGGATGCCGACGAAATCACCACGGGTGACGGAAACGACATCATCCTTGGCGACGGTGGCTTTGCTAAGGTCGATAATGACTTTAATGCGATATTTGTCACCAACGAAGGTATCAACGTCGGAGATGACCTCGGAACGGCCGGTGCCGATACTATTATTGCAGGCAATGGTGACAACGTTGTCTTTGGCGGTCTCGATGACGACGATATCACGACGGGCAATGGCCAGGATGTGGTGTTCGGCGATAACGCCTATGCGACCTTCCGCGGCAACGCCAACGAAGCGTTCGAACAGGTGGGTGACCGTCAGAACGTTCCGGACGTCTACGAAGAGGCAACCCTCAGCTTCAACTTCCAGGGCGCTTCTCAGAGCGGTCTTGGCACGGGCGACTTTGTCGGTGCGTACAACCAGGAACTCGGCGATGATTTCCGCAGCCACAACTGGAACAACATCTCGGGCTCGCTCGCGGGTACCTACGGCAACGACGACCACGAAGTCGTGAACATGGACAATCTTGATGCTACGGGCGATAAGTCTGCCGACGAAACCCGCACGCGTGTTAGCGGTGTGAGTGTGTCTTACGGCGGCTATGAGAACCACCGTAACACGAGCACGGACAACCGCATCGATCTGCAGGCCTATAATCTCGGCCTCTGGAACACGCATCAGGATAGGAATGCAAAGCTCATGAATTCGGGCCTGATGACGACGGCTCCGAACGCCCAGTGCGGCAACAAGTTCGAAGTCACGATGGACGGCCTCGCGCAGTACTTCTCCAGCTACAAGGTCGTTGTCTATCTCGACATCCCGGATTCTCATTCTGCGGCAGATAACAGCGTGCGCAAGGTGAGCCTGTTCATGGGCGATGCCGAAAATGCGCTCGCGACCTACTATGTGAACGACATGGCGGGCCATAACTTTAATGGTTCCTTCGAACGGGCGACTTCGACGAGTGCCGATAACGCAACGCCTGCGAACTACGTGGTATTCGAAGTGCCGGAGGGTGCAATCGCCGACAACTTCCGTGTTGTCATCGAGGAAGCTGATGAACATGCCCAGAATGGCAAGAACCTCCCGGGCATTGCCGGTATCCAGGTCAGGGGCACGCTCCACAAGCAGGACGTCGCCGCTTCTACGGATATCGACTTTGGCGGAAACGACACCATCCATACCGACCTCGGTGACGATATCGTGGTGGGTGGTACTGGCAGCGACGATATCACGACCTATGGCGATGAACGCTACAGCCTCTACGACAATGACGTCGTGTTCGGCGACAATGCGAAGATTCTGCTTACCGATCGTGATAACGATGAGACTACGGCGTCGACCATTTCGACTGCGGAATCTGTTGCCGTGACGAATCTCGATGCAATTTACAACGACCTCATCAATACCGGTGACGGCAACGACGTCGTTGTGGGTGGTATCGGTGCGGATACTATCCATGCCGAGGCAACCGCGGCCGCCGAAGCGATGCTGGACGACATCAACGTACTCTCGATCAACTTTACCCGCGAGCATTCCAATTCCTCGGATGCGATTGCTTCGGGCGAGGCGGCTGGCGTCGTGGTGGATACCAACTGGCACAACTTCTACCGCAACGACCGTGGTGTCATTGTGTCGGAATCCGTGCGCGGTCAGGAATCTACTCCCCAGTACAACAGCGACATGAACCTCCTCTCGAACAATCCGACGAAGAACAACCCGTATGCTGTCGAGGAGGGGGTCGAAGTTCAGCTTTACGGCAAGAACCACGGGCAGCGCCAGACCATTGCCAGCTTCACCATTGAAAACTACGATGAACTGGATGGCGATACCTCGAACTCGAAGTTGTTCAATACCTACCTCGGGGCCCAACAGAGCGAAGAAATTGTCCTGAAGCTCAAGAACATGAATACCTTCGTGGGCAATTCGAACAATTCGATTTCTTCTACCTACGACCTCTATATCTACCTTGGTGGCGACAACAACGATACCGACACGTACAACTACCTGTACCAGGTGAAGTTTACGGGTGGCGACGGTGTGTCTCAGTACCGTTACCTGAACGATTGGACGGGTCACACGTTCGACGGCGACTACAAGGAAGCGACCTGCTCGTCGCAGAACGAAGCCGAACGCTTGCTGCATAGGGCGCTGAATACCGATGCTCATGAATCGGCAGCTCCTCGCCTGGAACTGGTGGGCAACTACGTGGTGTTCCGTGGCGTATCGGGCGATATCGCCGATATTCGCATCAAGAACATCTACACCAGCTCCGGTCAGCATCCGAAGAACCTCCCGGTTATTGCTGCGGTGCAGGTTGTCTCGGGCGATGGCCGCTATGCCGGTGAAACCGCTATCGGTGGCGATCACGACAAGGATCTCGTCTATGGTGATGACGCGAAGCTCGTGTTCGACCTGGATATGCCTTACGACGCCGATGTTCCGGATCTCTCGAAGTACCAGAACCGCGTGGTCGATGCTAAGTCTGTCGCCATCGCAGAAGATGCGGTGACTACGATTTCGACCGATGATACCATCTTCACGGGCAAGGACCGCGACGTTGTCGTGGGTGGCGAAGGTGCCGACACGATTAAGATGGGCGCGGGTGATGATATCGCTCTCGGCGGAAGCGCGAACCTCATGCTCGAACACAACAACCCGCTGGGTGTGTTCACGCCCAATACCGAACTCACGCTCGAACAGCATACCATCGACACTTCGCTGTACAAGGATCACCTCGATAATGACACTGCTCAAGTTTCGCAGTTCCAGAGCAGGCTCGACCAGAACCGCATCCAGGGTATCGATACCTCCGTGTCGAACGAAAACGACCGCAAGGATTCCATCGATGTCGGCGAGGGCAGGAACCTCGTTTCGCAGGCCTCCTACAGCACCGCGGAACTTGTCGTGCCGAAGCCTGTTGTTGATGACGAAGAAGGTGGAGAAGGCCAAAATCCGTCCATGACGCCGCCTCCCTCCGACGAACTGGGCGAAGGAACATTCGTGCTTGACCATGAGGGAGTCCCGACCTTGGTCGAGATTCCTGCAGGCGGGACTGTTGAACTCGTGATTACGGATTGGGATGAGGGCGACCAGTATTACCATCCGAATGTGTTCTTGCAGTTGAGCTGCGGTGGCAACACGAACCATCGGCTGATTGTTACCTGGGATGGAAAACAGGGTGATTCTCCGGATTACCTGCTGAACTTTATGGAGTTCGACATTCCGAACGTGACAACGGTTCCGGGTGAACACAAGATTGTCGTGAGGATTACATCGAAGGATGAATTGTCGCTCATGGCAACGGTTATTCATCGGTAATCTGTTCTATGGTCCTCGATCAGCAGCGCAAGATATTCCACGAATCCTGGTATCGCCTTGCGGGGAGTAAAATCTCCCTCAGGGCGAGCGTCAGGGTGCATCGCCAGACATACCGCGGCGTGCTGTGGTACGTGCTCTACGAGCCTTTCTCCAACCAGTATTACCGCTTGCCTCGGGGTGCCTATGATTTTGTATCGCGGCTTTCCCCTGACAAGACAGTCGGTGAAGTCTGGAGCGCGATGCTCAAGAGCAGCGAAGGTGAAATGCCCGGGCAGGGCGAAGTCATCGAGATGCTTGCGCAGCTGTACCAGGCGAACATGCTCATGTACACGGGCGTGGACGATGGCGCGAAGCTGTTCGAGCGCAACCGCAAACAGACGCAGAAAAAGGTGAAGGCGTCGTTACTGAATATCTTCTTCTTGAAGATTCCTCTGTACGACCCCGATGCCTTGCTCAACAAGCTGCGCTGGCTGATTCGGTTCTTGCTGAGCAAGCCCTTCGCCCTCATTTGGCTCGCCACGGTCCTTGTCGCCGCGAAATACGGTGTTGAGAACTTCGACCAGCTGAAGGATAACGCGCAGGGGTTCCTCGCGCCGTCGAATATCGGCTGGGTGTACGTGTGTACCGTGTTTGTCAAGCTGTTGCACGAATTCGGCCATGCGAGCGTCGTCAAGCGCTATGGGGGCGAGGTGCATACGCTGGGCGTGATGTTCATGCTGCTTGTGCCGTTGCCTTATGTGGATGCGACGGCGAGCTGGTCGTTCCGTAAAAAGTCGAGGCGTGCCCTGGTGGGTGCTGCGGGTATGCTTACGGAATTCTTCATCGCGGCGGTGGCACTTATCGTGTGGGCGAACCTGGGCGGAGGACTCGCGAAGAACCTCGCGTACAACGTAGTCATAATGGCTTCGGTCTCGACTGTGCTGTTCAATATCAACCCGCTCATGCGCTTTGACGGCTACTATATTTTGACCGACCTGTTGGACATGCCCAACCTGCAGCAGAATTCGGTACGCCACCTCAAGTACTTGCTGGAACGTTACGTGTTCTTCAAGCGCGATGCCGAGGTAGTTGCCGAAACGTGGCTCGAGCGCGTGGTTTATTCGGTGTACGGTGTTTCCTCGTCGATATACAGGATTTTCCTGTTTACGGGTTTCATCGTCGCTATTTCGCAG
This sequence comes from Fibrobacter sp., assembly GCF_017551775.1. Classification (NCBI taxonomy): domain Bacteria; kingdom Pseudomonadati; phylum Fibrobacterota; class Fibrobacteria; order Fibrobacterales; family Fibrobacteraceae; genus Fibrobacter; species Fibrobacter sp. The sequence continues at coordinate 33,570 of NZ_JAFZKX010000052.1, forward strand.
CATTACCTTATTTTGTCGTTTATCATGGGGGCGCTTCTGTGCCTTACCATGGTGCTGATGCCGTTAGGCAAGTTCCTCAAGTACATTTTTGCGAGCCCCGGGCTTGCGCTGGTGCGTAACCGCGCCATTTTCGTGACGACGCTCGTGCTCGGCAGCGCTATTGCGGCTCTTTTCTACATTCCGGTTCCCGATTCGTTCAAGGCCCCGGGCGTGCTGGAGGCTTCGCGGTACGAGAATACCACGGTGGGCGAGGGCGGAGTCGTGCTCGGCGTGTACCGCGGTTCTAGCGATAACGTCAAGAAGGGCGATACGCTCATGGTGCTGGAAAACCGCGAGCTGGATTTCGCCATCGAGGATAAGCAGTCGCAGGTCCGGGAATCCCAGCAGATGTACTACCAGGCGCTCGACGAAGCTCCCGAAAACATGTTGCCGATAAAGAAGCGCATCGGCGTGCTCAAGCAGGAACTGGCCGAGTTGCAGCAGCGTCGCGACGAGTTGACGCTTGTCTCGCCGATGGATGGCATCTGGGACGTGAAAAACGCGGGCGAATACGTGGGCCGCTTTTTGCAGAGGGGCGATTCGGTGGGCATGATTCTCGATACCGGCTCGTTCGATTTCCTTGCCGTCGTGAGCCAGGAGGAGGTTTCGCGGCTTTTTGTGGGCGACATGCGACAGGTCTCTGTGCGCTTGAACGGCGATGCGTTCACCGAAATCCCGGTGGAGAAGGTTTCCGCGATTCCCGCGGCGCGTGACCGCCTGCCTTCCGCCGCGCTCGGCTGGCTGGGTGGCGGCGAAATCGAGACGCGTTCCAGCGGCGAGGACTTTGGCGAGCGCACGGCGGAACCGGTCTACCTGGTGCGCGCCACCCTGAAAAACGAGAACGGAGTGCTTTCCAAGATAAAGATGTCGCACGGAAGATCCGGCAAAATCCGCTTCCACCTGAAGGATACGCCGCTCGCCATGCAGGGAATCCGCAAGGCGCGCCAGGCCCTGCAGAAATATTACAAGATGTAGGTCTTCGAAATGAACCTGACGGATAACTATCGCCTTACAGCCTGCAAGAAGGTCGGGAAAATCCCGACCGGGCTCGACGCGTTCGTTTTCCGGATGGTCGGAAGGTTCAAGGGGCGCAGGGGAGTGCTGCGCCGTCTCTTGAAGGATGCCGCCCTTATCGACAAGCGCGGGCGCATGTATTCCGTGATGAACAACTCGATTCTCAAGAGCCAGTTGACGCAAATCCGTACCGAGATGAAGCGCCGCCCTGACAGGAACACGCTGCTCCAGGCATTTGCGCTTGCGCAGGAATCGGTTTCGAGAACGCTCGGCTACAGGCCCTATATCGAGCAGGTGGCGGGAGCCTTGGCGCTTTACCGCGGGTATATCGCGGAAATGTCCACCGGCGAAGGCAAGACGGTGACCGCGGCGATGTGCGGCGTGGTGCGTGGCTGGAGCAAGCGCCCGTGCCATGTGATTACGGCGAACGACTATCTCGCCGCCCGCGATGCCGAAATCATGAAGCCGCTTTACGATTTTTGCGGGGTTACGGTAGGAGCGGTGACCGGCGCCATGAAACCGCCCGAGCGACGCGCGGGCTATGGCGCCGACGTCACCTATTCTACTGCGAAGGAGGTCCTTGCCGATTTTTTGCGCGACCGCATCGCGATGGGCGGGTTCCAGAGCTTTGGCAAGCGCATCGTGAACGGCGCGGTGATGAACCTCGAAAAGATGATGTCGAACCTGGTGCAGCGCGGCCTTTGTACCGCGATTATCGACGAGGCCGACAATGTGCTGATTGACGAGGCGGTCACGCCGCTGATAATTTCGCGCGAAAAGAAGAACGAGGAATTCAACGAGAGCTGCAAGATTGCGTACGATATCTCGCTCCTCCTCAAGCGCAACAAGGATTACGCAGTCGATATCAAGAACCGCACGATTCGCTTTCTGGTGGATATCGAAGAGCGTCTCGAGGAAATCGAGAACGCGAGTTCGTTTACGCGTGCCGCGTTCCTGAAGGACCTTGTGCGCCAGGCGCTGGTGGCGCGAGAACTGTTCGAGTGCGGGCGCCAGTATGTCATCGAGGAGGGCAAGGTCGTCATTGTCGATGAATCGACGGGCCGCAAGATGCCCATGCGTTCGTGGAACGGCGGGCTCCACCAGATGATAGAAATCAAGGAAGGCCTCGAGATGAGCGGCCTCAAGGAGACGGAGGCCCGCATGAGCTTCCAGCGGTTCTTCAGGCTGTACAAAAACTTCTCGGGGATGACCGGTACCGGCAAGGAGGCTTCCGCCGAATTCTGGACGATTTACGGAGCCCCGGTAGTCTGCATTCCGAACCACAGGAAGAGCAAGCGCAAGGTGTCGCACCTCAAGACGTATTCGACGAAGGATTCCAAGCGCAGCGCCATAGTCAAGGAAGTCGTGCGCATGCATTCCAAGGGCCGTCCCATCTTGATTGGCACGAAGGATATCGACGAAAGCGAGTACCTCGCGTCGGCGATTGAATCGAAGGGCCTGCACTGCCGCATCATCAACGCGGTGCGCTGCGAAGAGGAGGCCGCCATCATCGCCGAGGCCGGAAAGTTCGGCGCCATTACGGTTGCGACCAACATGGCCGGGCGCGGTACGGACATCAAGATCAAGGACGATGTGCGCCGCATCGGCGGGCTGCACGTGATTGCCACGGAATGCAATCCCTCTTCGCGTATCGACCGCCAGCTATTCGGGCGTTCGGCGCGTCAGGGCGACCCGGGAAGCGTGAGCCATTACGCCTCGTTCGAAGATGATGTGTTGCGCCGCAATTTGCCCGCGACCATGAACCGCTTTTTTAGGCATCTGGGCCCGCTGTCGGCGCTTTCCGTGGTTTGGGCGCAGCATCGCGCGGGCAGCAAGGCCTACCAGAGCCGCCTCTCGGTCCAGAGAACGGACACCTGGCTCGAAGATTCCCTTGGGTTCTCTGCGGAATAGTTCCTCGGCGTGAGCCGCGGTAGGTTATTTTCCGGCCTTTTCTCTGGGGTGGAAGGCGCGGTGTTCCTGCTTTATAAATTCCTTGTCAATGTGCGTATAAATCTGCGTGGTGCTGATGTCGGCGTGCCCGAGGAGTTCCTGCAGTACGCGCAGGTCCATACCCGCCTCCAGGCAGTGCGTTGCAAAACTGTGCCGGAAGGTATGCGGCGAGACCTGCTTGCTCAAGTGCGCGGTATGCTGCTGCACGATTTTCCACGCCCCCATGCGGGTCATCGGCTTCCCGCGTGGGTTCAGGATGATATTGTCCGTTGTCGGGTGGGTGAGGGGCCTGCCATCTTCGATCCAGGCGCGCAGGTTTTCTTTCGCCTTGCTCCCGAGGGGCACCAGGCGCTGCTTGTTGCCCTTTCCGATAGGCGTGAGCCATTCGTTTTCGAGGTCGAGCTGCGAGAGCTTGATTCCGAGGGTCTCCGAGATGCGGAGCCCCGCGCTGTACATGAGTTCGAACAGCGCCGTGTCGCGCAGCGGGTTCTTGCCGTTGGCCGCGCTCTCGAAAACGCTGTCCACCTCCTCGCGGGTGAGGTACTGCGGCAGGTAGTGCCCGAGCTTCGGGCGTTCGAGCATCGATTCGGTGCTGTAGTCGTACTCGCCCTGGTTCTGCATGTACTTGAGGAACCCGCGCAGGCTCGAAAAATGCCTCGCGATGGACGTGGGGGAGTATTCCTCCTGCCCGGCGGTGAGCGTCAGGAATTCATCCAGTTTTTCGGGGGTCAGCGTCTTGAGATCTAGCCCGCTTTCGTCGAGCCAGCCCACGAAATGCCGCAGGTCTTCTTGGTAGCTCTGGATGGTGGCTGGCGAAAGATTCCGCTCCACCCCCAAAAATGCCAAGTAGGCATCCATGCGGTTAGAATTGAGGCTCATATGCTAAAAATATAAATAATGACCTTCGCAGTAGTGTGCAAATGGGTGTCGCGACGGCCCGCTTGCAGGTCGGCATGACCGAGTGCAGCCACGGACGCCGTAGGCGTCCACTCTGAGCTGGGGCCCCTCCCGCATAAAATTTTTAGTTCTTTTTTCAAAAAAAGCAACTTTCCCCCCTTGACAACCGTCAAATACTATTCTATAATTGTGCGCGTCCAAGCGACAATGGATGATTAGCTCAGTTGGTAGAGCAGCTGACTCTTAATCAGCGGGTCGCAGGTTCGACCCCTGCATCATCCACTAGAATGCCGAAATCCTAACGGTTTCGGCATTTTTTCGTTACAGAAGGGGCGAAATACGTGAATGTGACAATCAAGAGATCTATTTGTGATAGACAAGATAATAATTTATTGTTATCTTATAATTTCAATATAGTTTCGCTCTTTTTGGTTATTGAAGGGTTCCTTATATGAAGATTGTTTTGCCTGTTGCTGGAAACGGCTTGAGACTGCGTCCTTACACGGAGGACCGTCCCAAATGCCTTCTCCCGTTGGCCGGGAAGACCATCATCGACTGGATTGTCGATGATGCTATCCGTCTCAAGCCGACCGAGACGATTTTCATTACGGGCTACAAGGCCGAAAAGATTGACGAGTTCTTGAAGTCGAAGCCCGAATGGGGCGCGGTGCGTACCGTGCTCCAGTCCGATCCGCAGGGCCTCGGCGAGGCTATCAGCCTGTCGCTTCCGTATATAAACGATGACGAGCCCCTCCTGATTATTCTCGGCGATACTCTTTTCGAGGCCGACCTCTCCATTTTGAAAAACGCCCAGGAGAACATCCTCTACACGTACAAGGTCGAAGACCCGAAGCGTTTCGGCGTCGCCGTGGTGGGCGAGGGCGGCTGCATCGAGCGCCTTGTTGAAAAGCCGCAGGAATTCGTGAGCGACGAGGCCATCGTGGGCATTTACTACATCAAGGATGTGAAGGCTCTCAAGGAATCCCTCAAGTACTTGATGGACAACGACATTCGCACCAAGGGCGAGTTCCAGCTGACGGATGCCCTCGAGAGGATGATTGAGATGGGCTGCAAGTTCCGGACCGCGCCTGTTTCTCGCTGGCTCGATTGCGGGCTTGTCGAAACCCTTCTCGATACGAATGCGCATGTTCTGAAGAAAAATGACAATTCCAAGGAATTTTCCCAGCCGGGAGTCGAGATTATCCCGCCTTGCTTCATCGGCAAGAACGCGAAAATCCATGGCTGCAAGATTGGCCCGTTTGTCGCCATCGGAGAGGACTGCGAACTTTCCGGAGTTGAAATCCGCGACGCCATCGTGTGGAACGGGGTCAAGATTTCGAACGGCATCGTGAAGAATACCGTCGTTCACAAATAAATTAAATTCTATATGTCATTGAAGCCCGCCTTGCGCGGGTTTTCTTTTTTTGGGATGAATCGCCCCGAAACTGCGGAGGTGGGATGAATGTATCCGTTTTTTCGATGATGACAAATTAGAATTTACCATAAATTACTCGGGAGTTTTGGGAGCGGGATATAAATTTTTTTCCAGGTATGGATAACAACCCAAAACAAGGAGTAAAAATGAACATCAAAAAACTTGCATTCGCCCTCTCCCTAACGACGGCTTTCTGTTACATGGGATGCGAAGACCCTGCTTCATCTTCCGGTTCCGGCGATGATGAAAGACCGGCTCTTTCGAGCGATTCCAACGGCGGTTCTGGAAATGGGGCTTCAAGCGAATCTACGGGCGGCTCGACGCCCTCTGTTTCCAGCGATTCTAGGGATGTTTTTCCTGCAAGTTCTAGCGATGTGGCTCCTGCAAGTTCAAGCGAATCTGCGCCCGCGAGTTCTGCTAATGTAGGCGGCATGGGTGGCTTCGGTGGCGACGGCGGCATGGGTGGTTTTGGCGGTGATGGAGGCCAGGGTGGTTTCGGCGGCCAGGGCGGCATGGGTGGCTTTGGCGGTGAAGGTGGCATGGGCGGCTTCGGCGGCGACGGAGGCTTTGGCGGCTTCGGCGGTGACGGAGGGTGGGCCGCTAACTGCTACGCCGAAACCAAGGTCAGCATTGTACCAGTTAGAAGAATATTGAGTCGCGAACCAGTCGGTTGGTGCAGCA
>NZ_JAFZKX010000053.1 GCF_017551775.1 Fibrobacter sp.
CCCCAAGCGACGACGTTGCCACGAGCGTCGGTGATAGAGACGATTGTGTTGTTGAAGGTGGCGTTGACGCAGGCGATGCCCTGGATGTCAATACGCTTCTTGCCCTTCTTGACCTTAACTTCTTCAGTAGCGGCTGCGGCCGGAGCTTCAGCAGCGGCAGCGGTTTCCTTGATTTCTTCTTCAGCCACGACGAATCTCCTTACTTCTTCTTGTTAGCCACAGTCTTCTTGGGGCCCTTGCGGGTACGGGCGTTGGTACGGGAACGCTGACCGCGGACCGGCAGGCCCTTGCGGTGGCGGATACCACGGTAGCAACCGATATCCAAGAGACGCTTGATGTTCAGGGTAACTTCCGCGCGGAGCTGACCTTCCACGGAGTATTCGTCTTCGAGGAGATGACGAATCTTACCTTGTTCTTCTTCGGTGAGGTCATCGCACTTCTTGTTCTTGTCGATGCCCAGCTGAGCACAGACCTTGTTTGCGGTGAACAGACCGACACCATAGATCGCCGTGAGACCGTACTCGACAGTCTTGTTCTTCGGCAAATCGACACCAGCTATACGTGCCATACGATCTCCTTATCCCTGCTTCTGCTTGTGACGGGGGTTCTTCGAACAGATGATGCGCAATACACCCTTACGACGGATGATCTTGCAGTTTTCACATCTGGGTTTGATGGAGGCTTTGAGTTTCATAGGTTTGACCTTCTTTTGAATACCTATTACTTGTAACGGTAAGTGATTCTTCCACGATTGAGGTCGTAGGGAGAAATCTCAACCAACACTTTGTCGTCCGGCAAAATTCGGATGAAATGCCGACGCATCTTTCCTGAAACATGAGCGAGGATCTCGTGACCATTTCCGAGTTGGACACGGAAGAACGCGTTCGGGAGCGCTTCCAGAACGACGCCTTCAACTTGTATGCCTTCTTCCTTAGCCACTAAGATGCCATCCTGCCGCGGATGCGGCCATGCTTCAAGAAACCTTCATAATTCTTGGTATGCAACTGGGCTTCGAGCTGACGAAGCGTATCCAGCGCCACACCGACCACGATAAGTACCGAGGTGCCCCCAATATAGAAACTCATATTGAGCGCGTCTTTCAGGTGAAGCGGTCCGACGCTGATAAAAGCGAGGAACAGCGAGCCCGGAAGAGAAATTCGGGTCAAAATGTGGTCTATGTATTCCGCCGTCTGCTTACCCGGACGCACACCCGGGATAAATCCACCAGACTTCTTCAGGTTTTCGGCAATGTCGTTCGGGTTGTACTGGATTGCCGTGTAGAAGAAGGTGAAGAATATGATAAGCAGCGCGTCAATCACACTGTAAGAAATGTGACCTGGAATGAACGCTGCGGCGAAAGACTGCATCGCAGAAACGTTCGGGAACCACGACGCGATCATGGCCGGAATGAACATGATGCACGAAGCGAAAATCACGGGGATCACGCCAGCGGTATTGACCTTGAAGGGCAAGTAGCTGGACTGGCCGCCCATGACCTTGTTTCCGACAGTCCTACGAGGACTTTGGAGTGGAATGCGACGGTTCGCCTGCTCCACGAAAACGATGAATCCGACAATCGCAATCACAATCGCCAAGATGAAGATCTCGATGGCGAGCGGATGGATGCCTTCCTTCAACATTTCCACTTCGGCAAGGAAAGCTCGCGGGAAGCTTCCGACGATACCGGCGAAGATAATAAGAGAAATACCGTTACCTACACCGTGCGAAGTAATCTGTTCGCCCAGGTACATCACGAAAATCGTACCGGCGGTGAAGGTCAGGGTAGCAAGTAGACGGAAGCCGATGTTACCTGCGCCGGAGGCGAAGTCGTCCGCAAGAGCGGAGACTGCACCGACTTTCAGGTTGGAAAGCCACACAGAAATGCCCCATCCCTGCAAGGCGGCGAGAGCCACCGTAAAGTAACGGGTATACTGGTTCAGCCTGGCGCGGCCTTCTTGGCCTTCCTTCTGGAGCATCTGGATAGCCGGGATCACCGAACCCATCAACTGGATAATGATGGATGCGCTGATGTAAGGCATAATACCCAAGGCGAACACGGTCGCTTTCGCAAACGCACCGCCAGTGAAGGAGTCGTACATGCCGAACAAGTTGTTCGAACTCTTGAAGTATTCCGCGAGGACCGCGGCGTTTACTCCGGGGATAGTGATGTGCGCACCAATGCGGTAGACGACGAGGACGCCGAGCGTAAAGAGCAACTTCTTACGCAGGTCCCCGATCTTGAACGCATTGACGAACGCATCTATGGCTTTCTTGAGAGCTTCCATTAGACGATCTCGACTTTGCCGCCAGCAGCTTCGATAAGGGACTTGGCCTTTTCGCTGATGGCGTTAACCTTTACATTGATTGCCTTGTCGATAGCACCGAAGGCGAGAACCTTAACGGGCTTTTCGATGTTACGGATGAACCCGAGATCGAAGAGGACCTTGGCGTCGAATTCGGCCACGTTGGCAGAAGCGAGACGCTTGAGGTTCACGATCTGGAATTCGATACCGGCATGCTTGAAACCGCGCTTCGGGATGCGGCGGTGGATAGGCATCTGGCCGCCTTCGAAAGCGACACGACCAGCCTTGGCGCTCTTACGAGCACCAGCACCCTTCTGACCACGGCCAGCGGTGGTGCCCCAACCGGAACCCGGACCGCGGCCGATACGCTTGCGCTTGACGACCTTGGCCTTGCCAGGATTGAGAGTATTGAGTTCCATTATTAGATCTCCTCGACCTTCACCATGTCAGCCACGGCATTGATCATGCCCTGGATGCTGGGGGTCAAATTATGTTCAACAGATTGACCGATCTTGCGGAGACCGAGAGCGGCCACGTTGGCGCGGTGCACCGGAAGGCGGCGGACGGTACCCTTGATCAAAGTAATACGAACTTTCTTCATTGTGTATTACTCCTTAGGCTTCAAAACCACGCAGCTTGGCGCAGTCCTGTTTGTTCATCTGGGACTTCAGGCCTTCCAGGCAAGCGCTGACGACAGTGCTCGGGTTGGAGGAACCGTGAATCTTGGTGAGGATGTTGCGCACACCGGCGAGTTCGAGAACAGCACGGGCGGCAGCACCGGCGATAACGCCAGTACCCGGAGCAGCCGGCATGAGGAGGAGGCGTGTAGAACCGCTCTTCACTTCGATGTCGTGCGGGATGGTGCCGTCGAGGAGCTGGACTTCGACGATATTGCGCTGGGCAGCTTCGGTACCCTTGCGGATAGCTTCGGAAACTTCCTTAGCCTTGCCGAGACCGACACCGACCTTGCCGTTCTTGTTGCCGACGACAACGAGAGCGGAGAAGGACATGCGACGGCCGCCCTTGACGGTCTTTGCGCAACGGTTGATGTGTACAACCTTGTCTTCAAATTCAGAAACTTGAGCTTCGCGTTCCAAAGTGTACCTCACTAGAATTTGAGTCCGCCTTCACGAGCTCCCTCAGCGAGAGCCTGAACGCGA
>NZ_JAFZKX010000054.1 GCF_017551775.1 Fibrobacter sp.
CGCTTGCGGCGGGCATCCGGCAGTTCCGGAAGCGTGCGGCGGATTTCTTCCACAAAGGCCGGGTCAGTCACGAGACGAACCATGTCCGGTTCCGGGAAGTACTTATAGTCGTGGGCATCTTCCTTGGAGCGAATCACGATAGTCTTGTCGGCGTTGGGATCGTAACGCTTGGTGCACTGTTCCACTTCCTTGCCGGCATCGAGGGTCGAGGCCTGCAGGTTCATTTCGCAGTACAGGGCCTTTTCCAGGTTCGTGAAGCTGTTCAAGTTCTTGATTTCGGCGCGGATACCAAACGGAGCGTCTTCGCTTGCACGGAGGGAAATGTTGCCGTCGCAGCGCATGTTGCCGTTTTCCATGTTGGCGTTGGAAACGCGGGTGTATTCCAGCGTCTGCTTGATCTTCTTCAAAACCAGCACGGCTTCTTCGGGGCTACGGATATCCGGTTCGGTCACGATTTCGCAAAGCGGGGTGCCGCAGCGGTTCGCGTCGAAGTGGGAATCGGTCGGGCTCATGTCGTGGATGAGCTTACCGGCATCTTCTTCCATGTGGATACGGGTAATGCCGACGCGCTTCTTGGTGCCGTCTTCCTTGACGATTTCGAGCCAGCCGTTCTTGCAAATCGGGTGGTCGTACACCGGAAGTCCGCCCGTCTGGGTAATCTGGTAACCCTTCGGCAGGTCCGGGTAGAAGTAGTTCTTACGGGTCCACATGGCGTTCAGGTCGATTTCGCAGTTGAGCGCAAGCCCAAGGCGAATGGCGTATTCCACGGCCTTCTTGTTCGGAACAGGCATGGCACCGGGCATACCGAGGCAAACGGGGCACACGTGCTTGTTCGGGGTCGTATTCACTTCGATTTCGCAGCCGCAGAACATCTTGGTTTTAGTAGCGAGCTGGCAGTGTATTTCAAGACCGATAACAGGACAGTAGTTGGACATAAAAACTCCGTATTATTTTACGGGGAATAATTTAGCAACTTTTGCGCAAGGCGAGTACGCCTCAAAATCCAAAAAAAGCTCTTTATCGCAGTACAATCGGGCCATTCCTTTTCCACATAGCCTAAAAAGAATCTAGTTTAACATTAGCGTTCTTTTCAACGGGAGGCACAATCATGAATCTCTCCAGAATAATCGCATTTTTCTGCGTTACAGGCATTCTCGCAGGCTGCGCATCCATGCCCAGGGAACTTTCCGACCACAAGGAAATACCGGGAGGCGAATACACGGGGACCGCCGAAAACAACAGGCCAGAAGAAATCAAGTACCAGAAGCTTCCCGACAACATCCAATACGTCCGAGCCAGCGATTCGCTCGTCGTCGCCACTTACGACAAACTAAAAGCGGCGCTTGCCACCGATGAAACGGTTCTGGAAATCGCAGACTACCTGTTCCTCATGCCCGGGACTTGGGAAAAAATTGCAAGCACCGGACAGAACGAGACTTTCAACAAACGAAAAAACACGTACACGTTCGATGCGGGAAAGGAAAAATTCAAGTTCCTCTATGCAATTCCCAAGACCGACAAATCGGCCCGGAAGGCATGGGAAGCGGTCAAGCGTGAAATTCGCCGCCCCGCAATATACACCGCGGAACCCGGTAGCGAAGAAGCAAACGCCCTGGGCAGCATAAGCATCCGCGCCATCAGCACACAAGAAATGGAAACCATCGTCTGGTTCAGTCCCTTCAAGATGGTCGAGCCGATTTTCATCGTCAACGACAAGTACCTTCTGGGATTCAACAAGAAGGGCAAGCTGGAAGTTCTCGACGAAATTCCCTACTACCTCCCCTTCTACGAGAAACTGAAGGTAATCCTGATTGAGCGCGAGCAGCAAAAGCAGCAAATGTCGCCGCAGCGCTAATCGCAAGGGAAAAGGAAATTCCCGTCTAGATTTCGTCTAGAGTAAAGACCGCAACGTCCGTCGCGTCGCGGAAGTTCGCGCATTCCGTGAGAATGCAATCGGCGCCGTTCACAAACGCAGTTGCAAGGCGAAGCGCCTCGTTCTCGGAGAGCTTGTGGTTGGTCTTCTGCGAGGCCGCATAGAGTTCTGCAGCCTTCACGGAGATTTCCGCATTCACTTCGCAACAGCGGACATTCTTCGAATTTTCAAAGAACTCGCGGTACTGCCGGGCAAGTACGCCCTCGTTCGCTCCGAAAGCCTTCTGGGTAATTTCAAACAAGGTAACCGCCGACACCAGGACCTGCACGTTCTTTTCGTAGGCCATGTCGAGCACGCCCGATACCGCCGGGTAAAAGTCCGGGTGCATCTGCAGCAGCCGGACCAGCGGGCCCGAATCCAAGAAAAGAACGCGGCTCTGTGCGATATCCCTTATCACTGATAGATTTCCATATAGGCGATGTCTTCGCGCATGTTGGCGCGGACCATCTTGAAACGTTCGGCCTTCGGGTAGAAGTACCAGATCATCCACTCACCCGCCATGTCGGTGCGCTTGGTCTTGATGGCGACGGGCTTTTCGCCCTTGTAGAATTCGCGCTTGTGCGGAATCACGTGTTCGAACGGCCTGTAGGTATGCACGGTTTCGCCCGCCTTCCTCTCGATAAAGCCGTTACCGCCCTTGCTCCAGGTGATATACACGGCGCCGTTCTCGTCCTTTGTCTCTTCGCAGCTGTCAAAGCCGCTTCCGCACCACAGGTACTTCTTGAACTTGAATTCCTTTTCGGGCATGTTGAACACTTCAGCCTTGCGGGTGTTACCCTTATAGTTATTGTACTCGCCCGCGAGCGTGTAGCTTCCGACGTTGTAGTCATCGCAGCCGCGCTGAGCGACTTTCACCCTGCGGCCCGTAACGGCGATATCCACGATGCATCCATCTTCCTGGTAGGCAAAACGGGCATGTCCGTTCGCTTCACGGATTTCGAGATTGCCCATCTCGATTTCGGCGCGACCGCTCTCGGGGCCATTCTGGATAACCACGTTGAACCGCTTGGGATTGTTGGGAGACTTTTTCAGATAAACGCTTCCCGTCGCCGAAGCGTACTCACCGCTCAGGTCGAGCGCTTCCTGCTGGAAACGAGCCAGTTCCGCACGGCGCACCCATACGGTTCCGTACTTGCAGTCGATGGGCACGTATGTCGGGGGTTCCTTGGGTTCACGTTCCACCCAGGTCACGACCTTCGTCTTCTTGACTTTCGTCTTGGGCCTGCCCTTCTTGTCCTTGACAACGCGGCCCTTCTTGTCCGTCACTTCGACGGTTTCCTTGACCCATGAAACTTTCTGGACCTTCTCCTTGGGAATGGGAAGTTCCTTCATCCAGTCCGACTTGGAGAGCGCACCGACCGGCGCAGATTCATCGACCCCGTTTTTTACTTTCTTATAAACGGGAAGTGTTTCTTGAGCAAAAGCGATTGCAACTAGCAAAAAAGCAATAAAACAGATAATTTTTTTCAAAACAAACCTCACAGGCGGGAAATCTAACATTTTTGCAAAAAAAACTGACCGCTTTTTATTATAGCAACCTTGTTTTTACTAAACTTTTGACATATTGAATTATCAAAGGAGAATTCATAGATGAAAAAGATGATCCTCGCTTCTTGCATTCTGGCAGCAGCCGTATTTGCTGCTCCTGAAGCAGCACCTGCCGACGCGAAGGCGCCCGCCGCTGCCCCCGCAGCAGAGGCCGCTCCCGCCGCTGAAGCTCCCGCCGCAG